>JACCRK010000163.1 GCA_013813565.1 Herpetosiphonaceae bacterium | reverse complement strand
CTGCCGCGCAGCCTGCTGGAGTCGTGGGGCGACCAGCCGGTCACGGCGATCTTCCGCGATGCCCATGGCGCGGTCATCGGCAGCCAGCCGGTCTGGCTGATCTGGACGCCCTAGCCGCTAGATCGGCCCCGTAACCCAGCAATGCCGGCGCATCGACCCTGGATGCGCCGGCATTTGATTAAGCTTCGCTCAGCGCTCCTCGCGACGTGAGCGCGCCCAGCCCCACAGCGCCAGCCCGCCGGAGACCACCCCGACCACCATCAGCGCCCAGGGCAGGGTGGTGGTGAGGAAGGCGCTGGGTGGGCTGGCGGCGGGTTCGCCTGGCAGCGCTGGGGCCGGTTCGGGTGGCCGCCGCTTGGCTGGCGGGGGCGCTGGCGGGACGACCGGATCGACCAGGATCGGCGGCGCGGGCTGGGCCAGGTCCACCGGCGGCTCAGCCAGCGCGGCTAAATCGATAATCTGGCTCGTGACCGCCTCGAGCGGCGATGGGACGCTGCGGCCGCCCTGGCTCACGCTGATCTGGTCATCAATGATCGCCCAGGCGGCATCGTCGTCGACGACCAGGCGGCTGGGCTGCCAGCGTGCCTCAGCCGGGGACGTGTTTGGCTCCAGAAACAGCAGCAGCCGGGTGCCCTCGGCAAAGCGCTCGCCAGCGCCGAGGCTGCGGCTACAGTCCGGGCCAAGATCGAGCGTGTGGTTGAGCAGCGCAATCTCGCGCTCCCCGTCGCCGCCCTTGAGGTACTGCTCGACCTCCAGGGTCGCCACGCCAGGCGTCGTCGTGCTGATTGTGCCAATCACAATCGCGGCGGATTCCTGCACAAGGGTGCCCAGCGGTACCACGGCCAGGCTACAAGCGGAGCTGGTGGCGACCCCAGCCAGGATGAACAGAGCCAGCAGCAGGCCCAGGCGAGCGATCACACGCATTGGATATTCTCCTTCGATTCGATAGCGCCAGCGCTAAACCAGTGCCATGCCAGGATAACGCATGGGCCGTCAAAATCGTTCCGTTTGCGTAGGCCCAGGGCGCGTGTTATAATCTGGCGCGCCTTTCTGCTCCGCCTGGTTTGGAGATCCACAACTCCACAATGAGCGGGGACTTATCCATAGGAAGGGGTCTACGCCAGCGGGCCGTCGCTGGAAACACTACTTAGCATGTGACTCAAGGCAGAAGTGCCAACCATTCACACATTCATACTGGCGGCTATGTGCCATGAAACATAGTATTGATTCCTTTATTTAGCAGGTGGGAAAACGTGCGCTCATACGAAATGATGACCGTCCTGCGCCCAGATTTGGGCGGCGAGGACGATTTCAACGCTTTTATCCAAACGCTTCATGGCTACATCACCGGCCAGGGTGGTGAGATCAAGGACTTCGAGAACAATACCCCCTGGGGCCGTCGCAAGCTGGCCTATCCAATTCTCGACTACACCGAAGGCTTTTATGTCCTGTCGCACTTCCAGCTTGACCCAAGCCGGGTCGAGGAAGTCGAGCGGCAGATCAAACTGGCGACGCAAATTTTGCGCTATTTGCTGATCCTGGACGGAAAACAGGTCTAACATTGGGAGGAAGCCGTGGCTAAAGACCTTAACAAAGTGATGATCATTGGGCGCCTGGGTAAAGACCCAGAGATGCGCTTTACCCCAAATGGTAGCCCAGTAACTAACTTCACTGTGGCCGCTGGCCGTCAATGGAAAGATCCCAATGGCGAAAGCCGCGAGGAGACCGAATGGTTTTCCGTGGTGGTCTGGAACAAGCTGGCAGAAATTTGCAACCAGTATCTTACCAAGGGCAGCCGCGTGTATATCGAGGGTCGGCTGCAAACCCGCTCGTGGGACGATCAGCAGTCGGGCGAGAAAAAATATCGCACCGAGGTGGTCGCCAGCGATATGATTATTCTCGATAGCCGCGCCGAGTCCGGCCCGCCGCGCAGCGGCGCCCGCCCACAGCGCGATGCCTCGGCCAACGAGTACAATCGTGGCGGTGGCTACAGTGAGCCCGATATTGGCGATGATGACATTCCATTCTAAATCACGAGGAGCATATAATGACTGAACAGGGCAATCGCCGACGCCCAGGTGGCGGCGGTGGACGACGCAAGTACACCCCCAGGCGTAAAGTCTGTGTTTTTACCGCTGAAGGTATCAAGCCAGACTACAAAGATGTGAAGCGGCTCCAGCGGATGGTCTCGGATCGTGGCAAGATTTTGCCCCGCCGCCGTACCGGAACCTGTGCCAAGTATCAGCGCCAGCTCAATGTGGCGATCAAGCGGGCGCGCCACCTGGCGCTGCTGCCGTTCGTGTCGGAAAACAGCCGCGGATGATCGGCGGCGGTCACTGACGATTAATGTCTCAGGCTCAAGGCACAGAAGCGATAACCGCGCTGTGCCTTGTTTTTTGATTAGCGCGGAGCAAGAGTTCGGCTATGCCAAAACAGACACAAAATATCCAACACGGCGCACCTATGACCAAGCGCCAGAAGGCCCGCTGGGAGCTAGAACGGTCCAAACAACGCCGAGTCACCGTGGCCGTGGTGTCAGTGCTGGCCCTGGTCGGCCTGCTGATTGTGGTTGGCCTGCTGTTTGACAAGGTGTTCGTTCCCAATAAAACCGTGGCCCAGGTTGCAGACCAAGAGATTTCCAACGCTGAGTACCAGCTGTATCGCCAGATCACCGAAGCCCAGCGCGCCGCCAACAGCTTTGCCCAGGCCAATCAGTTTAATCAGATCCAGCCAGGCGCCGGCGAACAGTTTACCACCCAGATCCAGGCTGATATCATTTCGCTGCGCAGTAAAAATGCACCGGTGGACTATACGCTCCTCGATCAGATGATCGAAAACAAGGTCATCATGGCCAGCGGTGCCGCTGAAGGCATGACGGTCAGCGATGATGAGCTGCAGCTGAGCCTGGCCAAGAAGTTCGCCCCGGCAGCCCAGGCCAGCCAGCCAGTCGCCCCGATCTCGCCAACCACAGCCCTGACCGGTACCAGCGACCTGACCTCGACGCTGGCAATCTCGCCGACGGCGGTGCCAACCTCAACGGTGGCCGAGTCCCAGAGCCAGGTCGATGCGTCGATTCAGACCTACTTTGGCACACTCAAGGAATTTATTGAGCGAAGCTCGCCCTATGGCCTTGCAACGCTTCCCTTCAACGTCAGCCAGTTTAAGAGCTTTGTCCTTGAGCAAGAGCGCATCCAGCTGCTGCGCGAGAAGCTCGGCGAGAAGCTGGTGGCCGAGTCTGCGGCGACCAAAGAAGTCTACGCCGATGCCGACCAGATTTTCGTCAGTGTCACCACCGCTCCCACCGAGACCGCCGAGCTAAGCGCAACGCTGTGGGTCGCCGGCGAGGCAAAGATCAACGAAATTGCCAAGGAGCTGGCCGAGGGCAAGGATTTCCTCGCCGTTCAGGCGGCAAAGTCGGAGTACAAGGAAGATCCAAATCAGGAGGTGGGAATTCGTCCGCTGACTGAATTTGCCCAGCTGGGGATCACCGAGCCAATCTCCACCCAGGAAGTTGGGGTGATTGGCGCGCCCTATCGCTCAGCCGCTGGCTGGCATATCATCCGGGTCACCGAGCGTGAGCTCCGCCCCAGCCAGGATGATCTGAGCCAGAAGCGCGGCGAGGCGATTACCAAGTGGATTGAGGAGAAGCGTGCGGTTACGCCAGTGCAGCGCTTCCCCGAGCCAACCCCGACCGCCGTGCCGCCAACGCTTGAGCCACTCCCCGGCGAGGAGGCACCAACCGAGGCGCCTGCCGAAGCGGAGCCAACCCCAACTCCGTAATAGACCTCTGCGGAATACGTTACAATACCAGGATAAGCGCTCGGCTTATCCTGGTATTCGTTTGTGGAGTTAATCATGAATCGTTGGGCGGCACGGCGTTCACTGGGCATCTGGGTTGGGCTACTGCTGGTTGTGGCGCTCTGGGGGGGCGCGGTCTGGGCGGGGATGAGCCTGGCAGGCCAGCTTCAGGGCAGCCCCAAAGACTGGCCCCTGACCCTGGAGTCGTTTGGCTTGCTGCTGGCGGCGCTTGGTGGCTTCTCTTTCGGCGGCATCGGGCTGTATCGCGCCCTCAGCGCGCTCACCCTGTACTATCGCATCGACCGCAATGCCGTTACCATCCACTGGCTGGGCAACACTGCCGTCGTGCCGATGGATCGGATCACGGCGGTTGATATTGGGGTCAAGGCGCAGCGCCTGCCAACTATCTTCTCCCGCAGCTTCGGCTATCGACGCGGCACCGCCTGGAGCGCCGACGACACGCCGGTGTATCTGTTTGCCACCACCGCCCTGCCCCAGACCGTGATCCTCTACACCAGCAGCAGCGCCTATGCAATCTCGCCAGCCAAGCGCGATGCCTTTGTGCAAGAGGTGGAAGGCCGCCGTGGCTTAGGCATTGTGCAGGGCCAGACCGAGGGCGTGGTGCGCACCACCCGCGTCAGCTATCCTTTCTGGACCGATCGCACCGTGCGGGCCTGTCTGGCGCTGGGGCTGCTGCTGAATCTGGCCCTGTGGGGCATTCTGTCCAGCCGCTACACCCAGCTGGCCGAGACGGTTGCGCTCCGCTTTGATGCTACCGGCAGCCCGGTCAGCAGTGTCTCGCGGGAGCAGGTGCTGGCGCTGCCGCTGATCGGCCTGCTGGCATGGCTGGCTAACGCCGGGCTGGGCGTGGGCATCTATCGGCTGTCACGGGTTGGCACGGTCCTGCTGCTCGTCGGCGCGATCGTGATCCAGAGCTTGCTGGCGGTCAGTCTGCTGGGGATTATCAGCTAGCGCAGGCTGCGCCAGGCGGCCGCCCCTGCCCCCAGCGGCACCAGCCACAGCAGCACCACCAGCAGCTCCCATGCCTGGCCCAGCACCAGCAGAATCTGCCCAGCCCCAAAGCCTGCCCCCAGCGCCATCAGGCCCCAGCGCCGCATCCGCCACAGCCCGATCACCCCGATCAGGCCGACGCCGATTGCCCCGACGTACGGCAGCGTGTAGGCGTTGTGCCGCAGCAGCTCGGCGGTCGCCGCCGGATCGCTGATGATGCTGCGGTGGGCCATATACCCAAAGAACATCGTCAGCGGCGCCGACACAAACCACATAATGCAGGCGAAGCCCAGCCACTGCGGGCGCTCAGGCCGGTAGGGTGTATCGTGGCCTTCCAGCTGTTCCAGTGGACGCATAGGGACCTCGCAATCTAATCAGCCAGTCGCTTACTGTTTCCGCCGGCGAGTGCCGGGCAGATCGCCGGTTTGGGCCAGAGCGGCCATATCGCGCAAAATCGTGCGGCGGCTGACACCCAGCGCCTCGGCCAGATCATCGTCGGTGGGCGCGGCGCCCTGGGCGGCGGCCTCGGTGAGCAGGCGCCGCAGCCGCTGCTGGCGCTGGGTGGTTTTGTCGCCCATCGCTGTATCGGCGGGCGTATTCAGGGTCCACTGCACCGCCA
>JACCRK010000135.1 GCA_013813565.1 Herpetosiphonaceae bacterium | reverse complement strand
ACCAGGACGACCGCCGCCGCCGCCGCCGCCAGGACGACTGCCACCACCGCTGCCGCCGCTCGTACTGCCAGGGCGGCTGTCGCTACGTCGCGTATCGGTGCGACTTTCACCTTCGCCGTCGCGTTTGTTTTTTAAGGGAATAGGCATTTGGTTCCTCCTAGCCCAAAACTGCAAAGTATTGGGAATGGAGCTAACACGAACGGCGAATGGCGATGGTTATGAATTCATCGCATCCTCCGCAGAGTCAGCATCCGGTAATTGATCAGCATAGGCACTGAGCATTGTCCGATCAGCAGCAGTGAGTTCCACGCGCAATGCGCGTTCGATGGCCCCGCGTTTGAGTGCTGCATTCCAGCAGGGCCTTTCAGCACAAAGATATGCGCCACGTCCGGCGAGCTTGCCAGTTAGGTCGATCGCAACGTTGGCTTCAGCGACCCGAACCAGGCGCACAAACTGCCGTTTTGCCTCTACTCGCCGACAGGCAATACAGGTGCGCTGCGGCACATGGCGTGGGCGCGGCGACCGCTGTTTGGCAGCCATACTATGACTCAGCGTCCAACTGATCCGGCTCCGTTGTATCGGGCAGCCCAGCATCCGATTGATCCGGCGCGCTGGTTTCCGGCAGATCATCGATCATATAGCTGGCAATGAGTTTATCATTAGAGTAGATGTTGAGCTTTTGGGCAGTGGCGCGCAGGGCCACTTCAGTGCCAATCAGCTCGGCCGGCAAGGGGCCATACAAGACGCTTTGATAGGTAATCATCGCGTCGGCACGTACCTTGCGCGTTTCAACTTTCGCCGTGGAGAGGGCTGCCTCATTGAGCAACTGTTCGGAAGCGGCCGCATCACGGGCTTCGGCGGCAGCGCGCTCTTCCTGCAAGAGCGATGATGCGCTTTTGATATCAATCCGCCAGCCGACCAGCTTGGCCGCCAGGCGCACATTCTGGCCCTCTTTGCCGATCGCCAGCGAGAGCTGTTTATCGGGAACAATCACGGTGGCGGTTTTTTCCAGCTCATCGAGATGAACTTCGACAACCTGGGCCGGGCTGAGCGCGTTAGCAATAAAGCTGCGCACATCAGCGCCCCACTGCACGACATCAATTTTTTCGCCGTTGAGCTCATTGACAATATTCTGGATGCGAATCCCGCGCATACCGACACATGATCCAACCGGATCGATACCTTCCTGGCGGGCGGTTACGGCCACCTTTGAGCGCAGTCCTGGCTCACGGGCAATCGACTTAATTTCGACCGTGCCGTTATAGATTTCGGGGACTTCCATCTCAAACAAGCGTTTGATCAGGTCCTTGTGGGTGCGCGAGGCAACCAGACGTGGGCCGCGGGGATCGTCCTTGCGGGCCTCCATCAAATACACCTTGAGCCGTTGCCCGTGACGATAGCCATCGGAGGCAATCTGCTCTTTGGGCGGCAGAATAGCTTCCGCGCGACCAAGCTCCAAAATCACATTACCTTTGGCGTGGCGCTGCACCGTAGCGGTGACGATTTCACCTTCACGGTCGAAGTACTCGCCATAGATATGCTCACGCTCAACCTCTTTAATCCGCTGCAGCACAACCTGCTTCGCGGTTTGAGCAGCAATGCGCCCGAAATCATCGGGAGTGCTTTCAACATACACTGTTTCGCCGATTTCCACATCAGGACGTACATTACGAGCATCTTCAATATCAATTTCGAAACGCTCGTCCATGACATCATCAACAACCTGCTTTTCAGCAAACACGCGAATGCGGCCCGTATTTGGCTCCAGATCAATCTTGACATCAACAGGCGGTGGATTATTGCCGAGATAGCGTCGATACGCTGAGATCAATGCCTGCTCAACAACATCTTGCACCGATTCGCGGGGGATACCGCGTTCTGCTGCGATCTGTGAAATCGCCGTATAGAAATCACTTTTCATTACAAATCCTCGCTTGTGCGCTGTCAGCTTGAAGCACAAACATTGATGACAAGAAGAAACGTGGGGGGCACCCACGTTTCGTTGCGCGTCTTCGTGATGATTACAGTATACCACCACCCCTATGGTGGTGCAACCATTATGGTGTGGGGGTAGCCTCCGGCACGCCGGTTGGGCGACCGCCAGTGTCACTAGCCGGCGTTGGGTAGGCCGGCTCGACCACCGGGTTCTGGTTGGTTGTATCTGGAGCGGGGTAGCTTTGCGCCGGGTTCGCGTCGATGGCCAGGGGGGTAGGATAGGCCGAGGTATTATCTGGCTGAACAGGCTGCTCAGTGGCGGCAGCAGTTGGCTGATCGGTAAAGCCGGGCTGTGGGGTTGGCGCTGCGCCAGTGGTATCGCAGCCAGCCAGTAAGATAGCGACAAACAATGCCGCACATAAACGTCGTTTAGTCATTTTAAGACCTCCAAATGCTCAAAACCTTGCGCATCCTACTATGTCCACCCAATATGTGCAAACGATGAGCGCGGCTATTTACGGCTTAGCCCAGTGATATCATTGCCATGAGTGAGCCGAGTTGGGATATTGAGGACCAGCAATACAGCGAACACCAGGCTCGGCCAGGTATGCAGGAGCAGGCGGCCAAGCGATGTCGAAATATGCCAGACTACATTAAAAGGAGTTAATAGATACACCCCTAAATACATGAGCTGGATCAATATAATAATCAGCAATGGAATAGTCACATATCGCCACTTGTTCCGCCCGCTCCCGATCAACAACCCATAGATCAGTAATATAGCGCCAATCCCCCGACCAAAATTAATCAGCCCAATTGCATAGAGCCGGGCGATATCACCATAGCGCGAGAAATTTAGCAGTTTAGATACTGAAGATTCCGATTGGCCGACCAATAAATCACCGGCTGGCGCCAGGCTAAATTTAAAGATGAGCACTGTTAAAAATACAGGCGCCGCGCCGATTCCAAGCGTAGCGATTAACTTCCAGGGAAATGTTTTATTTCTGCGCCAGAGTGCGCCGCCAAATACGATAAAGCCAATCATAAAAATGGCTAGACCTTCATTTTTGGCCCACGCGGTACATGCCAGCAAGAACCCAATCAATCCAAGGGCCGGCAACTGCTTCAGCATCGCGTGTTCCGCAAGATACCACACAACGAATACGCTTAATAAATAGAGACTTACCGGTATATCAGAGACCTGACCAGCACCATTGATCACAAAAGTAATATTGCCAAGCAACAAAGCGACAGCAACTCCACCCTGTAACGGTGAGTGGAGCAAGGTTAGAGCACTGCCTAAGAGCAGACAGGTTGTCAGGGTGAACAGCAGAGAAATAACAATCGGAACAAACGCTGTTTCGCTGTTGGCGACCATCCACCCACGGGCGACAAGACTTGGGACCAGCCAGGGGTAATCGGGATGAAAATAATTGGTCAGGGTAAAAACATCACGCCAGTCATCGCCACCGCGCAGCAGAAAACGGGCATGCGTATTCCAAAACGCCCAGGCATCCCAGCCGCCATCAGCCTGATCACGGGCGATGATAAAAAGCGTGAGCAGCCCAATTACGAGACCAACCCCAAGCGTAGCTAAAACATACGGCGATCTGACCCAGCCAGGGCTAGCCGCAGGCGGGCGCTGGTGGTTTTGATGCTGCCTGCCAGCGCGCTGTCGCCACCACCGCCAGCCAACAATGATCACCAGAGCAGTTTCAATCAAGATATCTGGGAATAGGGTTGGGCCAAAAAAAATCGAGGAGAGGAAAAAAACAATCGATGCGATGCCGCAGCCTACAGCAACAGCCAAAGATGCATTGAGCACCACGAGCGGGCCACTGATAGGCGTTTTCCAGGCTAATCCCACAATAAACCAGCCCAGGGTACAGGAAAGGAGCAGTGAGAAAATAAAAAGCATCTTAACGCTGCTCTAAGATAACAATATTGGCATCGATTTGATGGACAAGGGCTAAGTTATTTTGCTGCATCTCTGCCTCCAGGGCACGCGGATCTGTGAAGTAGCCTAGAATAATCGGGTAGCGATTCCCGGTGGTCTGGATAACATCTGGGGAGATATACCCTTCACCCAACTCCGGTAGCTCAACGGTGCGCACGACGAGCGGGGCAAGCTCATACTGGGTCAGGAGATAGCGCTTGATAAATGCTGAGTCTGGATCATCTGAAAGGTAGCCAATTTCACCCTCTGGCGGCAGCAGACCACGCGCCAGCTCCAGCCGTGATGGATACTCTTTGACTAAACGGTCGTAGAAAACGCGATCAACGGCGGCAACATACAGGAGCCGCAGTCCCGATAGCAACACAAAGCCAATCACCACACTTAACGCGAGATACCCCCGCCAGCGCTGAAACAATCCACGTACATTCATCGCGTTATCACACCCACCTTAGAGTACATTTTTGAAAACCACTGTTGGCCCCGGATCTAGCGGCGTTGCAGCGTAGCAGTGCGCGTATTGCCAGTGCGCCCCCACCAGTAGTCCCAGATGCCAAGCCAGATTGCCAGGGCATGCTGCCAGCGCCGCCGCCGCAACAGGCCAAAACCCATTCGGGCATACTGGGCAGCGACCTGCAGCGCCCCGCGCCAGCGGCGCCAGCCTGTTCCGGCATTCCGCTGGCGCAGCCAGAGCTGATTGCGGGCGATCAGATACACCTTAAGCGGCGCATTCCAGCCCAGGCTGCTGCTAGTGCGATGGCGCACGCTGGCAGCCGGCTGATAGACCAGGCGCCAGCCAGCGGCACGGGCGCGCAAACACCAATCGGTCTCCTCGGCATAGTTGAAAAATGGCTCCCAAAACTCGCCGATCTGCTGCCAGGCCGCCGAGCGAATCAGCATTGCGCAGCCAAACAAGGCCTCGCGATCAGCAGGCTGCTCGTACTGACCGACATCTGGCTGATTGCTGCCCAGCATCGTGGTGCGCCCGCTAAACCGATCGACCGCCAGGCCCACCGACTGGAGCATCTTCCCCTCGACGGCATAGTAGACTTTGGGGCTTACAGCAGCGATCGTCGGATGCGCTTGCAGTCCGGCGATCAGGGCGGGCAGCGTGGCTGGTTCGACCACAGCATCATTGTTCAGCAGAAAAAGCGCCTCGAATGGCTGCTTCAGCACGGCGCGAACGCCCACATTGTTGCCGCCGGTAAAGCCGCAGTTGGTCGGCAATGTGATGATGTTGATCGCGGGGAAACGCCCATGTAAGGCCGGCGCAGCTGGTGGCTGCGACCCATTATCAACCACCCAGATTGTGGGCTGCTCAACCCCAGCGTCGCTGAGCGACTCTAAGCAATCCAGGGTTAGATCGGTCTGATTCCAATTTACTAGAATCGTGGCAACACGCATAACTATCTCTACGCTAACGGCTTACGGGCATAGGCTTCGATACACACTTCAATATCGGCATCGGGCCAGCGCCATTTGTACAGCATCTGGGTGCTTTTTTCAACAATGCGCCATGCCAGGCTAAACACCCACCACAGCGGCGTGCGACGTTCGGCGCCATTGCCAAGCGTTCTGCGCAGCAGATCGAGCAGCCGGCGCGCCGCATATGGGTGGATCGGCGCGAGCGGAAAGACCCGGGGCAGCGCCACAACTTCCAGCCCGCAGGCGGTCAGCATCCTGGTCAATGTTGCGGCGGTGAAAAAGCCAATATGGGCTGGCGGCTTAAATTCGCGCCAGATCTCGGGCTTATAGACGGCGCCCCAGTAGGAGCTGTTCGGCGTGGATAGCGCCAGCACACCGCCTGGTTTGAGGAGTGTCGTTAGACGCCGCACCTCATCCTGCGGATCGGGAATATGCTCGATATATTCCCAAAAGGTAATCGCATCAAATGTTTCCGGCGCCACATTCAGCTCAGTGACTCTGGGCACAATCGGCTGGCCTGTGAGATCGCGGGCATACTGCGCCATATCCTCGGAAAGCTCGACTCCTGCGACCGTCCAGCCACGTTTTTGGGCCACCGCCAGGAAAAAGCCGGCCGCACAGCCAACATCCAGCACAGTGCCGGGCGCAGGTAGCAGTTTTTCAATCCGCTTGAGGCGCTGATCGGCCAGTGTCTCGTGGGACTCACGCTGGGCAAAATAGTCGTTGTAGCCCAGGCCCCCACCTTTATAGTAGGCGGGATCTTGATAAAATGCCGTCAGCTCAGCTTGCGTTGGCGCTGGGTTGACAAACATAAACGCACATTGCTGACAGCGGACGATCGTATACTGATCAACCCTCACATGAGGGGAGTGGTGGCTTGATCCACACAGGGGACACGGTAGCATCGATATACTTTCTTTCTGAACCCAGAGTTCAATCGCCACGCCGCGCACGACGTTCCCGCCGCATCCGCCGCGCATGCTCTGCGATGAGACGCTCGATAATAATTGGCGCAGTCTGGCGCTTGTCCAGCACGAGCCGCCGGGCGCGCAGGGTTTGGGGCAGATGGCGGATGTTCCACCACCAGGCCCGCCCCAGGCCAGGCTGACGATAGATCGCCAGCTTCAGCAGCGTTTTCACGGCCAGCACCAGCGTAAACGGCAGAACGCGGCGCCAGCGCATCAGCTTGAGATAGGTATACAGGCTATTTTTCGTAAGCTCATCATCCCAGCGGCGAAAGCCGGTGCTGGCGCCGCGCTGATGATACACGATTGAAACGAAGTCCGCCATAATCCGATAGCCCAGCAGGCTGGCGCGCCAGCACAGCTCGGTATCTTCCCAGTACAAAAAGATATGCTCATCGAAGGGGCCAACCTGTTGCCAGGTTGCACGGGGCACAAACAGGGCACAGCCGGGAACGGCGGCGACAACCTCAAGCGGCGGCACCGGCGGCGGCGGCGGCTGATCGGGATACAGCGTGCTGGGACATAACATCGCCTCAGGATGCTGCTGTGAGTGCTGCATCAGCACGCTCAGCCACTCCGGGGTAACCTGCACATCTGGGTTGAGAAACACCAGATACTCGCCCTGGGCCGCCGCTGCGCCACGGTTACACCCGCGGCCAAAGCCCAGGTTGGTGGAGCTGGCGATCGGGGTGGCGGGATAGGCTGCAAGGTCGGCGACGGTCGTGTCCGTCGAGGCATTGTCGACCACAATCACTTCGTAGCGCGGATAGGTTGTGCCGGCCAGCGCCGCAAAAAAGCTCGCCAGCTCGGCGGCGCTGTTATAGGTTACGACAATCAGCGAGACCAACGGATGAGTGCTCATGCGCGTTTTGTAATCCAGCGGAAGAACAGCCCTGGCTGGCTGACGAAGCGCCGCAGCAGTTGCAATTCCCAGTGCTCAAAGGTGCCCACAATCAGCAGCAGCGGCAGGTAGGCTAGAAACAAGCCAATCCGCACCCCGAGTGAAAAAAGCTCCACCTGGCTGCCAACCCTGAGGGCCAGGCCCAGCAGTATGCCATAGACCAGCAAAACACGCAAAACGCGACCCCACTCGTAGGGCAGCGGATAGACCCGCTGCGAGGCCCAGGCCGCCAGAGCTGGGGAGATCAGGTAGGCGATTGCGGTAGCAGCTGAAGCGCCAAACACGCCAAATCGCGGAATAAGCAGAAAGTTCAGGGCAATATTGATCGCGGCAGACAGGCCAATCGTCCAGCTGAGCTGCCCCAGGCGTTTTTCAATATACAGGCCAATCGCAAGAATTGAGTTGAGGCCGCTGGTCAGGGGAACAATCACCAGCAGCCAGACATATTGGGCCGCATCAACAAACTTATAGGTCGTGAAGATCAGCAAAATTTCGTGGGCAAACAGGCTTAAGCCCAGCGCCAGGCCCAAGCTGCCAACGCAAAAGTAGGTCAGCATCTTGGCATAGGTGCGGGGCGCGGTTGGGTGATGCTTAATCGAGAGCGCAAATGGCAGCCAGGCGGTGCTAAACGCCAGCAGCGCCACCCCAAGCATCGAGGCCAGTTTTCCGGCAATCGAGTACAGGCCGATCTCCTCGGCAGCTACATAGCGCACCAGAAATAGGCGATCGATATAGCCCAGAGACCAGGTCGCTAACAGGGCTGGAATCAGGAGAGCGCCACTGCGGGCCAGGAGCTTCATGGTGCTCCAGTGCGGCCAACAGCGTAGACCATCTGGCGCCAGGGCGAGGGCCAGCAGCGCCGCAGATATATTCACGGCGACATTCGCGCTCAGCACTCCCGCCACACCCCAGCGGAGCACCACAATAAAAAGAATGTTATACGGGACCACCATCAGTATATAGATCAGCGCCAGCAGATTTGCCCGTTTTACATTGCTCTTAAGCCGCAAAACCATTGTTTGCAGCGAGTACAGCACCCCAAATGGTAGCCCCAGCGCCATAATTCGCGTCATATCCGTTAGATCAGGGCTGCCCAGGGTGAAGCGGGTAATTGGCTCGGCAAAGATGATGATCAGGCCGCTCAGAGCACATGACCAGAGCAGCGCAGACCAGAATGCGCTCGAAACCAGCTGCTGCCGATCCGAATCAAGCTCCGAATCATAATAGCTTGCTGCGAGCGATGCGGTTAGGCCAAGCATGCCAAGGATAGAGATGATATTGCCCAGCATCTGCAATACATCAACATTGCCGTAACTGGCCGGGCCAAGAATTCGCGTATACAGCGGCGTGAGCAGCAAGGTAAATAGTGGGCCGACGAATGTATTCAGACTGTAGCCAGCGGTGGTCCGAATGAATGAGCGAAAGTTGTTGCGAAGCATAATCTAAACGTCCACCTATTCAGGAGCACAAGCCACAGCTCGGCCAGCGCTGGGCCTGATCAAATTCCGGTTGGCCCAGGGATAAAGCACGTCCGCAGGCCAAATTTGGCGGCGAGATGGGCGCCCAGGGCCTGAATCCCGACCGTCTCGGTGTGATAGTGGCCGGCGCAGATCAGCGGCACGCCGCTCTCGATGGCGGGAAAGGTGGCCCCATAGTCGGGCTCGCCGGTCAGCAGCGCGTCGCAGCCGGCCGCAATCGCCTCCTCGATGTTGCCGGCGGCCCCGCCTGAGACCACGGCAATCCGCTGGATCGGCCGCTCGGCGCGGCCCCAGGTGCGAATCTCGCTGGGCGGAATCTGGAGCGTGCCGGCGATGTGACCAACCAGCGCCTCCAGGCCCAGTGGCTGCGGCGCGGTGGTGATGAAGCCGACCTGCACATTTTTGAACTCGCCGAAGGGCGCGCCACGCTCCCAGCCAAGGCGCCGGGCCAGTTCAGCATTGTTGCCGACCTCGGGATGGGCGTCCAGCGGGAGATGCGAGGTGTAGAGCGAGACATCACTCTGCATCAGCCGCTTGATCCGCTGGCCCAGCCAGCCGCGCAGGGGCAGCGCCCGGCCCCAGAACAGGCCGTGGTGGGTGAGCAGCAGGTCGGCCCCGGCCGCAATCGCGCCCTCGATCGCCAGCAGCGAGGCATCAACAGCCAGCGCGATGGTGCCAACCTCGGCCCGTCCCTCGACCTGCAAGCCGTTCAGGCTGATATCAGGGAACGTGGCGTGCTGGAGATAGCTGTCGAGATAGGTGGTCAGATCGGCAAGTTGCATAGTGCTCCAGATTGGGGGCAGCGCCACGCCGATCAGCAGTGATCGACGCGGCGCTCCCAGCGAATTGCTAATAGTTCAGCGCCACAACCTCGCCGGTAATCAGATAGACAATCTGCTCGGCCACGTTGGTCACGCGGTCGCCAATGCGCTCCAGGTTATGCGCCAGCGTCAGCATGTGGATGGTCTCGGCGGTCATCTCGGGGTTGGTGTTGGCGGCATCGACGGTGGCCGTAAACAGCCGGGCATACAGATGATCGATCTCGTCATCGAGCTGCACGACGCGGTCGGCAAACGAGTGATCGCGCTGGCGCAGCGCCTCCATCCCGGCGTGCAGGATCTCGCTGGTGCGCCGCCCTATCTCGCTGATAAGGCCGGGGAATGGCTCGGGCATCGCCTCGAGTGGCACATAGGTTGGCGCCCGCATAATCCGCTGCTGCACCTTGGCGATGGTGGCGGCATAGTCGCCCATGCGCTCCAGCTCAGGCAGCAGGCTCAGGACCACACTAATCAGCCGCAGGTCGCTGGCCATTGGCTGCTGGGTGGCGATCAGCAGCAGGGCGCGGTTGTGCAGGCGCTGCACCTCATCATTGATCAGCAGGTCGCCATCAATAATCGTCTGGGCCAGCTCCTGGTCGTAGGTTTTGACCGCGTACAGGGACTGGGTCAGGGCCTGCTCAACCATCGTACCAATGCGGAAAAGTCCCTCGTGGAGTTCGGTCAGCTGTTCGTCAAAAGATTGGCGCGTCCGCATGGCAACCTCCCTAATCATTCAAATCGGTAATCTGGCCTGTTACCATAAAGATCACCCGCTCACCAATGTTGGTCGCCCGGTCGGCGATCCGCTCCAGGTTATGGGCAACATATAAAAGACTGGTCGCCTGCTCGATACTCTGGGGATCCTTGAGCATAAAGCCAATCAGCTCGCGTTGAACCTTATCGGTTAAGGCATCGACGGCATCATCAGCAGCACCCAGGCCACGAGCCGCCTCCAGGTTATGGTGAGTGTAGGAGTCCAGAGCGATCCGCACCATCTGCAGGGCCAGCGTGGCCATGTGGGGAATGTCGATCAGCGGCTTGAGCAGGGGCAGGCCCGCGCCGCGCACCGTGATCTCGGCGATGCCCTCGGCGTAGTCGCCCATCCGCTCCAGCTCGCTGGCAATGCTAATGGCCGCGCTGATGCTGCGCAGATCGCGCGCCATCGGCTGCTGGGTGGCGATCAGGGTCAGGGCTTTTTCCTCCAGCGCATACTGGGCCCGGTCGATCAGGTCATCGGCGCGAATAATCTCCTGGGCGACATCGATAGCCTGGTCCTTCAAGGCCTGAATTGCCCGGCCCACCGCCTCCTCAACCATCGCACCCATGCGGAGGAGATCGTTTTGCAATTCACGCAGTTGTTGTTCGTAGCGCTCACGTGACATGGTGACCTCCTACGTCATACGTTAGTATTTCCGGCTCAATTATTGATCAGTTTTGGGCCCGTGATACTTAAAAACCCAAGTATAGCAGTAAACGCCTGCCGATCGTTGCAGCCCATCTAGCGCCAAAAGCTCGCCCTAGTTGCTGGTTGTCTCAGCGTGCGACCAGAAGGCCGCCAGCCGGGCCTTGATCATGGCGTGCTCCGGCAGCGCCAGGGTTGGGTCGGCGTTCAGCAGGCGCTCGGCCTCGATTCGGGCGGCGTGCAAGAGGCGCGTGTCGGTCAGCTGGGCAACCTTCAGGTCGGGGGTGCCGCTCTGGCGAAAGCCGAAGAACTCACCGGGCCCGCGCAGCTCAAGGTCAATCTCGGCCAGCCGAAAGCCATCCTCGCTTTCCTCCATCGAGCTCAGCCGGGTGGCCGTGATCTCGTTGTCTTCCTTGTCGCTAATCAGGATGCAGTAGGACTGGTGGGCGCCCCGGCCAACCCGCCCACGAAACTGGTGCAGCTGAGCCAGGCCAAAGCGCTCGGCGCCCTCGATGATGATCGTCGTCGCATTGGGAATATCAATCCCAACTTCAACCACGGCCGTGGCGACCAGGATATGATATTCGCGGTCGCGAAACTGCGCCATCACCCGATCTTTTTCGTTCGCAGTCATGCGCCCGTGGATCAGCCCGACCTTGAGCTCGGGAAAAACCTCGTGCTGGAGGTGCTCGGCCTCCTCGGTGGCGGCCTTGACATCCTCCATCTTCTCGCTCTCCTCGACCAGCGGGCAGATCACAAACGCCTGGCGGCCGCCCTCGATCTCGCGGCGCAGATGTTTGTAGGCCTTGGCCCGCTCGGGCGAGCGAATCCACTTGGTGCGAATCGGCTGGCGGCCAGGCGGGCGCTCGTCGATAATCGAGACATCCAGGTCGCCGTAGATCGTCAGGGCCAGCGAGCGCGGGATTGGCGTGGCCGTCATCACCAGCAGGTGCGGGTTGAAGCCCTTGCGCTTGAGCGCCTCGCGCTGCTCGACCCCAAAACGATGCTGCTCATCAACCACCGCCAGCCCGAGCGCCTGAAAATCCACCGCATCCTGGATCAGCGCGTGGGTGCCGATCACAATATCGACCTCGCCATCGGCGATCAGCTTAAGCGCTTCCCGGCGCTGACGAGCCTTGAGGCTGCCGGTCAGCAGGCCGACCCGAATCCCCTCGGGGCTGGGCGCGTCGTCGTCGCTCATCATCAGCAGCTTTTTGATCTCGGCCAGCCGATCGAGCTTGGCCTGCTCCTCCCGCGAGCGCCAGTCCTCCGTCGCCACCCGCTGGCGGCCGGGGATGTTAACCTGGCCCAGCAGGGTTTTCAGGCCGCGATAGTGCTGCTCGGCCAGAATCTCGGTCGGGGCCATCAGGGCGCCCTGAAAGCCGGCCGCGACCGCCTGGACCAGCGCCGCCGCGGCGACCGCCGTTTTGCCCGAGCCAACATCGCCCTGGACCAGCCGGGCCATCGGGACGGTGCGCGCCATGTCGGCCCGAATCTCCTTCAGCGAGCGGGCCTGCGCGCCGGTCAGCTGGAACGGCAGCGAGCTGAGAAAGTTGGCGTGCACCTCATCGTGGGGCGGAATCGGGTGGCCGCTGGTCCCCTGATAGAGCTTTTTGCGCTGCAGCACCCCCAGCTGAATATACAGGAACTCATCAAAGCCCAGCCGCTGGCGGGCGCGGGTCACCATCGCCCAGCTGTCGGGATAGTGAATCTGCGAGATCGCCACGCCCAGCGGCAGCAGGCCGGCGCGATCGCGCAGCTCGATCGGCAGCGGGTCGGGCAGCGTCGGCGCCACCGCATCGACCACCCGCTTGATAATCTGGCGGGCGTTGCGATCCTGCAGGCCCTTGGTGAGCGGGTGGACCGGCACGAGCCGGCCGGTGTGGACCAGCTCATCGTCGGCGAACGGCTCCCACTGCGGGTTGCTCATAGTCTTCATATCTTTGAACAGGCTGACCTTGCCGCTGAGGACAATCGTATCGCCCTCACGAAACTGTTTGGCCATCCAGATGCCGCGAAACCACGAGGCCCGCAGGCTGCCGCTTTCATCGCCGACCGTGACCTCAACGCCCTGGCGGCCGCGGGCGTTGAAGGTCTTGACCCCTTCGACCGTGGCAATAATCGTCTCGACCTCGCCAACGACCAGCTCGCGAATCTGCTTGCGCTTGGTGTAGTCATCGTAGCGATGGGGAAAGTGATAGACCAGCTCTTCGATGGTGTGAATACCGAGGCGGGCGAACGATCGGGAGATTGACGGACCAATCCCGGCCAGCGTCTTCAGCAGCGTATCCAGCGCCGGGGGCGGGCCAGGCGAGACCAGCTCCTTATTTGGCTTGGCGCGAAACAAATTGCGCAGCCGGTCGAGCGCCACCGTCAGGCGGGCCGAGCGCTCGCTGTGGGCCAGCTCCGAGTAGCCGTCCAGCGCATCGAGCACCGACTGCACGATCGGCTCGTGGAGGGCGGCCGGCACCGCGACCTGCCATGTGCGCAGATAGGCGCTCAGACCACCCTCGGCGGCTGAGTCGGTGAAATCGGCCTTTTCTTCGGCGGCCAGCACCCTGCCCAGGGCAATAATATGCTCTTTTGGATCCATAATTCGCCAACAATAGAAGAGTAAAGCACAGCGCGGAGCGATTGCGATCGTGGGCTGTGCGCTAGAATCGGTAGAGCTGTGTGAACAGGACGAGCACACCAACCTTCAGCAGGAAGTGTGCTCGTGCAAACCAGCATCGTCAGCTACTTATACGCCTTTGCGCACCCCGGTAAAGCCAATTGCGCCTGGTCCAATGTGGGTTCCCACGACCGCGCCAATCTCCGCCATCATGATTTTCTCACGGGGGTGGATGCTGCTGAGCTGCTCGAGAAACGCACGCGCCTCATCCTCGTTGCGCGAGTACAGCACACACAGCTCATCGAACGGCGCCAGATCTTTGGCCACCTCGGCAATGCGGGCGATAACTTTTTTCTTGGTGCGAACCTGCTCAAAGGGCCGCACCTCGCCCTCAAGCACATTGATAATTGGCTTGACGCTCAGCAAGGTCCCGAGCAACGCCCGCGTCTTACCGATGCGGCCGCCTTTTTCGAGGAAGCGCAGGGTATCCAGGCCCGCCAGCAGCCGGGTGCGCTTGACCACACTCTCGGTCAGCGCCACAATCTCATCGGGCGACTTGCCGGCCTTGGCGGCCCGTGCCGCGATAATCACCGCCCAGCCCAGCGACATCGTCGTGCTTTCAGAGTCGATCACCCGGATATCATAGTCGGGCAGCAAATCTTTGGCCTGCTGGGCCGAGCGAATCGTGCCGCTGAGCTGGGCAGCGATATGAATTGAAATAATCGGCTGATCGGGGCCGCCAAGGCTGCGATACAGCTCCTCAAACGCGCCAACCGAGGGCTGCGACGTGGTTGGCAGATCGTTAGACTCGGTCAACTTGCGATAAAACTGATCGTTTGTAATCTCCACACCATCGGCAAACGACTCGGAGCCGAAATTAACCAGCAAGGGAATCACATGGATATCCAGCGCTTTGGCCAGGGCTGACGGAATATCGGCGGTGCTGTCAGTTACAATAACGGTCACGTTTCCTCCTTAATCAATACCTTCATAGACGGCGACACCCATGGCGTTTGGCCCCAGGTGAACCCCGAGCGCCGGGCCATACTCAACAATCATCACCTTTTCACGCGGATAGATCGGATCGATTTTTTCCAGCAGCTTTTCAACATCGTCGGGCGTGGTGCTGTGCATAATCGCGACCTGCTCAACGTGCGGAAAGTCCTCGATAAAGGTGAACAGGCCCTCGATGGCTTTGGCGCGGGTGCGCGTCCGATCGTAGGGCACAATCTCGCCATCGTCGAGGATCAGCAGGGGCTTGATGCGCTGCATTGAGCCAAGCATTGCGGTTGCCTGCGACAGCCGCCCGCTGCGCTCCAGGTACTCAACCGAGTCAATAAAAAACACCACATGATTATGCTGGATGGTATGCATCACCAGGCGATGCACCTCCTCCAGCGAGGCACCAGCCTGCGCCGCGCGCGCCGCCGCCAGAACCACCAGGCCCAGGCCGAGCGAGGTGGAGGTGCTGTCGATCACCTCGACGCGGGTAAGCGAAGCGGGCAGCTTATCGCGGGCGGTGGTGGCGGTCTTCACCACCCCGCTGAAGCGATTGGACAGATGGATCGACAGCACGCCCTCATACTCACGCGAGTACTGGCGATAGTATTGCTCAAACACCGTTGGTGCTGGCGAAGAGGTGTACGGATGCGGCCCACCTTCGGCCAGGCGCCGATAAAATTGCTCGTTGGTGATATCAAGGCCAGCCCGGAAGGTCTGCTCGCCGAAGTGAATATAGACTGGTATCACCGTAATATTCAATTCTTGCGCCAGTGCTGGCGGAATGTCAGCAGTGCTATCGGTAATAATTTTGACTCGCGCCATAACCCACATATTCTCCTGATGCCTGGCTCGCAAAAGCCTCCAGGCACTGATCGTCATTCTGCGGATAGAATGTAATCGTAAAATGGTTGACCGCCACTTTGCACCTCAACCCCAAGCTCGGGATAGCGGACAGTGATCTGGGCGGCTAGTGCTTCGGCTTTCTTGGCGGAGCATTGTTCGCCATAGTAAATCGTCAGAATCTCGTGATCAGCCAGCTCCATGCGGCTGAGCACCTGGCTGATCACCTCGTTGGGATCATCGCCCGACTCAACCAGCTTGCCATCAAGCAGCCCGATGGTCTGGCCAGAGCGGACTGCAAGATCGTTCACGGTGGCATCGCGCACCGCTGTGGTAATTTCTGCGGTGGCCACATCGCGTATGGCGCGCTGCATTGCGGCGACATTTTCCTCGATGCTCACCGCATAGTTCAGGGCAAAGATTGCGGCCATGCCCTGGGGAACGGTTTTGGTTGGCACGACCTGCACCTGTTTTGTCGTCAGCTGCTGGGCCTGCTGCGCCGCCAGAATGATGTTGCTATTGTTCGGCAGCACCACCACAACCTGCTGCGGCAATCCATCGATCGCATCCACCAGATCCTGAATCGAGGGATTCATGGTCTGGCCACCGGTGACGACGGCGCCAACATTGAGCGAGTGGAAAATACGCCGGAAACCCTCGCCTGGGGCGACCGCCACCACCCCTAGCTCATTGACCGGCTCATTCGATTTGGCGCTGGCCAGCGGCATGGCAGCGGCGGCGTGCAGATCGCGCCGCTGGTGGTCCATATTCGTGATTTCGATAGCGCTCAGGCTGCCCCACTGAACCGCATAGTTCAACGCATCGCCCGGCCTAAGCAGATGGATATGCACCTTCATGAGCTGCTCATCACCAACCGCAACGACCGATGTTCCCATATCCGCCAGGGTCTGGCGGACATCCTCGTAAGGGATGTTCGCACCCTCGATCATAAAGTTGGTGCAGTAGCCAAAATCATCCTCGGAATGAATATCTTCAAAGGCCATTGCAAACTGGTCGGTGGCGCTGGCGGTGCGCTCCAGCTGCTCACCGCGGACAAAGGCCGTGGCACCCTCGAAGAGCACATACAGCCCCTCGCCACCGGCATCAACCACGCCAGCATCGCGCAGCAGCTTCATCAGGGTTGGGGTGCGGTCCACCGAAGCCCGCGCACCCTGCAAGGTCCCGGACAGCAGCGTTACCCAATCGATCTCGGGGGTATAGATGGCGCGGGCGGCCTCGCTGGTTTCACGGATAACGGTCAACATTGTCCCTTCAACCGGCTTGATCACCGCCTTATAGGCGGTGGCGGACGCCTGCTCCAGGGCCTGAACAAAAATCTCCGGGGTACATTCGGCCTGATTGGCCAGCCCCTGGGAAAGACCGCGCAGAATCTGCGACAGGATGACGCCCGAGTTACCGCGTGCGCCCATCAGCGCACCCCGATAGATCCGCTCGGCCACCACCGCCACCGACGGATCAGGCTGCACATCTTTCAAGGCAGCAGTGAGCGTCAGATTCATATTGGTGCCGGTATCGCCGTCGGGGACAGGAAACACATTCAGCGCATTGATCGCGGCAACATTATGTGTAAACCACGCTGCGGCGGCCTGAAACACCTGCAGCAGGGTAAGACCATTAATCTTCTGGTTCGTCAGTGCGCTGTCCACGCAAGCCTCCCATAGTGCCTAAGCGTCGCCAGCGGCTCGCTTGGGGTTCATCTTTTGTGCGCGGGTCCATGCGCAATGCCTGAACGTGAACATTGACCGTTGTCTGTGATTTACCAAGCGCATGCTCAACGGCATACTGCACCGTTTCCATGATATTTCGGGCCACAGTTGCAATCCGTGTACCGTACTCAATCACAACATAGAGATCAATTGTCACCCGATCAGGATTGATCTGTACATCAAGCCCTTTGTATTGATCCTCGGGACGTAGCACATGCGCAACACTATCGCGCAGATTTCGTGGGGCCATGCCCACCACTCCATAGCAGCGAATAACCGCCTGAGCAGCCGTCGTCGCAATTGAGCGCGATGTCACCTCGATGCGGCCTGCTGGATTATGCCGAATATTGGCTAAGACAGGTTTTTCGCTCACCCCATAGCTCCTAGCACCAGATTCTGGCTGGTATCATATCATTTAAGGATCAGCCGCCGCTCGGACGAGTTATTGAAACTCTCGAGCGGCGCGTCTGTGTTGAATCAATATGATACAAGATTCTGGCATTTTTAACCAGTGCATTTTTTAGCCTGTTTTTACAGGTATCAGAACCCAGCCTCATTCAGCCCTGATCGGCCTATGCAAGATACAGGCCTCTAACGCTGGTCGCAGGATGCGTCCTCTCCTCTCTTTTTTCCTAGGATCTGACCAGTTGCAACAGCCTGCTACCTATGGTATAGTCTTGCGTATTTGCCCCACGCTGTTGGGGTATTATTTGACTATTAAGGGGATTATTATGGCTGTTTGCGAACAATGTAATAAGCAACGCACCTTTGGGCACAACGTCAGTCACGCTAAGAACCGCACCAACCGCGCCTGGAAGCCCAACATTCAACGGGCAACCATTCAGGTTGGTGGCCAGACAAAACGGGTTAAGTTGTGTACACGTTGTATCCGTACAATGTACAAAGATCGCTAATGGGTGCTGTTAAAATGTGTTGCGGTCAAATCTGTTCTGTCTTTGACCGCAACGCATTATAGCGGATGGGTATAGTGATTGCAACAATTTCTTAATAGTTCTCTCCACACCCCTTAATCTTCATCAGGTATTCTCTGCTCAACCTATCGATCACTCTTCCACGCTGGGTTACAACTCCAGTAGAGTATGAACAAGAGTGAACATGTGTGCGAACTGTATTGATATTTATCAATCTAGTTGCTATACTTAGGGTCGATCCTGCGCTACGATGGCGTAAAACTTGCTTTCTTTAGCGGTACAGAAATTCACCCAAATCGAGGAGGCAGAACATCCATACAGCAGGGTTGGAACGTATGTATAAGTGTAAGTACAACGACGTGGGACACGTATAGTATGGCTCCGCTGCAGGTCACACGACTTAGGTGGAGTATATACATTAGTAGGCTATTTCAGATGAGATGCCTGGTTGCGAGCGCAAAATGACGAAACTAGAACATATGCGGACACAAAACGAATCTGAATTTGAAGAGGCATGGGTAATGGAGCCGGCGGCTGGCGACGATACCGATACCGATCTTGAGCCAATTGCCCTGCGTCGCAAAAAAACACTTGCCACTGAAACCCTGGAAGACTCGGTGCAGATGTACTTGCGCGAAATCGGCGAGGTCGATCTGTTGACCGCCGACGAAGAAGTTACGTTTGCCAAACAGATCGAGACAGGCCGTAAGGCCGAGGGGTCGCTGGAGGCCGAGGCCTATGGATCGTGGGATGAGCGCACCAAGCTCGAACGCCAGATCAACCATGGCAACGAGGCCCGGCGCAAGCTCACCCAGGCGAATCTCCGCCTGGTGGTCAGCGTCGCTAAAAAATATATCGGCAACCATATGTCGTTTATGGATTTGATTCAGGAAGGCAATATTGGTCTGATGCGGGCGGTTGAGAAGTTCGACTATCGCAAAGGTAACCGCTTCTCGACCTATGCGACCTGGTGGATTCGCCAGGCGGTCACCCGCTCGATCGCTGAGCAAAGCCGCACCATTCGCCTGCCCGTTCACCTGAGCGAGTCGATCGCCCAGATGCGCCGGGTCGCCTATCAGCTTGAGCAGGCACTACAGCGTGAGCCAACGCCCGAGGAGCTCGCCGATGCGCTCGGCGTCAGCATGCGCAAGATGAAGCGGATGCTCAATGCGGCAGTTCAGCCGGTCTCGCTGGAGCAGCCAGTTGGCAAGGATGGCCAGGGTCGCGTCGGTGAGTTTCTCGCCGATGAGAACCTGGAGGCGCCGCTGGAGTATGCCACCCGTACCATGCTGCTGACGGAGCTCAACGATGCCCTGGCCCAGCTCCCCGACCGCGAACGCCAGATCCTGCTGCTGCGCTACGGTCTGACCGATGGCAAGCGGCGCACGTTAGAGGAGGTCGGGGCCGAGTTTGGCATCACTCGTGAGCGCACCCGCCAGATCGAGGCCGAGGCCATGCGGCACCTGCGCCAGCCCGATGTCGGCCAGCACCTTCGATCCTATCTGGACTAAAATCCCAGCCTTTGAGCTAAAAAGAGGAACAGCGGTTTTTAACCGCTGTTCCTCTTTTTAGCCTACAAACAATCTAGATCGGCGGATCGCCGATGGGCGGCTGGTCGGCGGGCCTGGGTGGCTGGGGTCGCTCTGGCGGGTCACCAACCGGGATATCGGCCGGCGGCAGATCGTTGGGGTGATGCGGTGTCGGCGGCTCATCGATCGGCGGTGGGGTTGGATTGGTTGGGCCGGGCGGCGGATCGCCCTCGGGCGGCGTTGGGATCGGCGTTGGCGGCTCGCCAATCGGGCCGGGGCCAGCTGGTGGCATGATCATCGCAGTCTCCTCGTAGTACAGAGTGCTGCGCCAGCTAAAGCAGGGACTGTACCACCAGGAACCCAGGGAAATAGCCGAACAGACCAGCAGAAAACGATCACACGATCGTTTTCTGCCGCCTCATAGCCAGCGGCTAGTGCAGCATCACGCAAGCAGTGCGCAATCACCCCCGGCCTTCGTGGCCCTCGTGGATCATGACTCCGCGCCTGGGTTGGCATTCGGCACCCCGTTCCTCGGATAGCACTAGGTTCGTTTGCGGAGCAGATTGATGAGGCCAAGGACAACGCCGCCAACGGCCAGGAGCAACGTCGAAACAACGCCCACCATCGCGCCAGCAACAGCATAGCTGGATTTCTGGACGGCGGTCGCCTGCGGGTCGGGCAGCAGCACCGAGGGAAGCTCGGGCGGCGGCGGGAGGGCCACCAGGGGCTGCTCGGCGGCCCGGCGATCGGCGCTCCAGTGGGTATACACCTGGGCAAACTCGGCGCCAAAAAAGATAATCAGGCTGGCATAGTAGATCCATGCCAGCAGCGCGATAAAAGCGCTGATTGTTGCCGAGGCGGTGTACTTATTGCCGCCGAGAAACTCCGACAGCAGCTGCTTGCCAATCTCCCACAGCAGCGCCGTAATCAGGGCGGCGGGCAGCACATCGCGCCAGCGCATTTTAGGCTTGGGCATAGCGTAGAACAGCAGCGCAAACACCAGCGCATTGAGCAAAAATGCCACCCCCAGCATCACCAGCCGCCAGCCGAACACGCCCGCCGGCAGATTTTCCGCATACTTACCAATCCCAGAGAGCACCGTCGAGACAACCAGCGAGGCGATCAGCAGCCCTCCGATGCTGAGCACCAGCACAAAGGCTTTGCTACGGTCAAACAGTGTCTGTTTGATTGTGTGCAGAAAGTTGCCCTCAACCGGGGGCACATTCCAGATCGTATCGAAGGATTTATCCAGCTGGACAAAAATCCCACTCGCCGCCATCAATGTTGTCGCCAGCGCAACCGGGGCACTGGTTCCAGCCTCCAGCTTAATATCAGTCAGAATCTGGGCTAACGCATCGCTAATATCTCCGGAAACATTCGATTCAATGCTGGCCAGCAGCTGCTTGGTGATCTCGCCAGTATCCTCACCACGAAAGCGCAGCCAGTAGCCCAGAATTGAAACCAGCAGCAGGATGAGCGGGAAGATCGAAAAGACCGCATAGTAGGCCAGCGATGCGGCCATGCGCGAACAATCATCGCTGGTCCAGGCTTTGAAGGTCCGCTGGAGCAATGGAATAGCTGTTGATTTAATCCAGGCGATCATCGACGTTTATCACTCTGCTCAGCGCGAACTTTACGATAGGTTTCGGCCATAACATCGGATAGAAAGCCAACGGCAACACCCCGAATGCCAGCACTACTTTTGGCCGTCGCCGCCGATCCAGGCGCAGCATCGTTGCCCGCTGGGCGCTCAGCCGGCGGGTCGTCGCGGCGGGTTAGGGCGGCGATGGCGGTGCTGGCCAGGGCGCTGATGGCAGCAAACAGAATTTGTTTCCAATGACGTTTCATCAAAGTTCTCCTTAAAAACTAGATATTGGATGAGCGAAGGCTCAGGTCAGGCCAGGCCGATCGGGGATGGGAATTGGTGCTGGGTCGGGTTGGGCAAACGGGGCGTTCAGCGTTGGCGTTGGGTCAACTGGCGGCAGCAGCCCGGTGGTATCCAGAGTTTCGTGGGCTTGATCGAGCAATGTCTCGACCTGCTGGACCAGATTGCGGGTCTGAGAGTTGATAGTCAGCTCACCATTGAGATTCTCCAACCGGAGCGACGCCAGACGGGTGCGCAGCTCGATCAACTGGGCGGTCAGGTCGGGGGCGACCACTTTGGCTGGCGGGACAAACCACAGCTCACGGCCGAGGATTTGAAGCATCGCTGCCAGCGGCGGCGCCAGCAACATCCCCAGGATGCCGGCATACTGGGCCATGACCATCAGCGTGATTACCACCAGCACCGGGCTGACCCGTGCGCGGCCATACAGGCGCGGCTCAACCCAGACTTCGAGAGCGGCAAACACGGCAATCGTCACGGCGGCGGCCAGCACAGCGTTGGTTGGCCCGGCCAGCAAGCCAACCAGCGTGGCCGGAATCAGCGCCAGCACCACGCCGACCCAGGGGATGAGCCAGACTAGGCCAGCCCATAGCCCCAGCAAGATAGGATAGGGCAGACCGATTGTGTAAAATGACAGGCCTAGAACAATCCCAGCCAGCAAGCTCTGGGTAACTTCGCTGCGCACATAGGCACCGACCTCACGCTCGACCGCCTGCCAGATTGTGCGGGCACGCAGGCGATGTCTGGCGCTAAACAGCGATAGCCACAGGCGCTCAAAACGCTCCTGATCGATCGACCAGTAGACGCTCAGCGATAAAACGATAACTAATTGAGCCAGCAAATCAAAAATACCGCTGCCAACACCGACCACGCCCCTGGTGATCGTCGCGCCTTGCTTGCCTGCCAGGGCCGACAGCAAGGCATCGCGGCTGGGCAGATTGGCCACAACCGATTGCTGCCAGTCGGCGCCATTGGGCCAGCGTATCATAATCGAGGTGTAGGCCTTCAGCAGTTGATCGCCCGCCCGCTGCAGTTCGTTCAGCAAACCACTGGCGGTCACGGCAATCAGGCTGCCGACGATAGCGAAAATCAGGATGTACACCAGGGCATAGGCCACCCCTCGCGAGAGTCCGCGGGCGATCAAGCGCACGACGAGCGGCCGGACCGACCCAGCGATCACGAGCGACATCACAAACAGCAGCACTGCGCTGCTGAACATCCACAGCAGCACCACCAACCCGATAGTTAGAACAATCGTTGCTGTTACTTGAGCGAGGCGTTTCATACCAACACCTCCTGCTGCTGCCCGGCCTGCTCCAGCAGACCATCAAGATCCTCGACAATTGTCTCCAGGCTATCTTCAATTTCCTCATTCTCGGAAGTCAATTCAGCCACACTGTCGCGGGTGCGGAGGCGCATGGTCTCGGATAGCGACTGCGCCTCGTAGCGCAGCACGCCCAGCTTATCGCGGCGCTTAATGCCTTGCGAAATCTTGGCCGGCGCAAAGATCGTGTAGTTAAAAATAATCTGCACAATGGCTGCCAGCGGCACCGCCAAAATTCCTCCAACCAGGCCGAGCACCGAGGTAAACGCCGTAAAAGCAAGCAGCGTGACCACCGCATTAACCCCCACGGTGCGAT
Source organism: Herpetosiphonaceae bacterium (assembly GCA_013813565.1). Classification (GTDB taxonomy): domain Bacteria; phylum Chloroflexota; class Chloroflexia; order Chloroflexales; family Herpetosiphonaceae; genus JACCRK01. Next base: position 3,156 of record JACCRK010000135.1, on the reverse strand, counting down.
CCATCACCCGTGGCACCAGAAAGGTTCCTTCCATCTGCTGAATCACTACGCTGGCCACGATCACCCACACAAAGGCGCTGGTATCGCCACTGGATAGGGTAATCAGCAAGGGTGGGACGGCACCCAGAATCGGCCCGAGGATTGGGACGGTCTCCAGGATACCAGCCAGAATTCCCAGAACCAGCGCGTATTCCAGCCCGATGATGAAATAGGCAATCGTCGCCATCGCCCCGACAGCAATATCGAGAATAATCTGGCCCCGAATATAGGCGCCCATCTTCGACTGAACCTCGGCCAGCACGCTGCGCACGCCATCACGCCGCTCGGGCTTGACCACCTTCAGCATCGTGCGCGAGATCCGCTCGCCGTCCAGGGTCCAATAAAATCCCAGCAGCAAGGTTGAGATGATGACGAAAAGCCCTTTGCCAAATATCACCAGGGTGGTAAATAGCTGCCCGACCGCCACTGCGGCATCCTGCGCGGCAGTATCGGTGGCGCCAATCCCAATCAGCGACAGGGGCGGATTGACCGGCAGGCGCAGGCTGATATTGCGCACCACCGCGCTCGGCGAGTTGAGCAATAGCCGGCGCATATCGTTGTAGTACTCGGGGATTTTTGCGCTGAGCGCCGTAATCTGGTCGGTCAGCAACGGCGCGATCAGCACCACAATCCCGACAATGCTGCCAAGCAGCACCAGATACGCGAAGATCACGCCCAGGGCCGGGGGGATTTTGAAGCGCTGCATCAGGCTGACCAGGGGACGCAGGGCTGTGCTCAGCACAAACGCGACAAACATAATCACCAGCACGCTGTATATCTCGACCATGACATAGGCGAGAAACAACACGCTAAGAACAACCAATGTTCCGGCCATCACCCGGCGCGGAGTCCAGCTGGCTAAAAAGACTGAAAGTCCATCCATAATGGTGGCTCCGCTCACGATAGCTTGCACCTGTGAGCATACACGCTAGAGCGTAGGTTGAGGCTAGATACGATTTTTGTACTCTACGGGATTAATGGTAAGCACAAAATATGCCAAAACGCCGCTCGAACATTCGTTCAGGCGGCGTTTTGCAACATGGTGAGGCGCTTAGACGATGGCTGAGCGGCTGTCGGGCTCGCCAAGGATTTTATTGGTCAGAAACATCGCCACCCGTGTGGCCAGTGCGCCCAGCGCCAGGCTCAACAAACCGTACACCAAACGTCGTTTCAAATCATCTTCCATTGACTATCCTCCAAGCTATAAAGTCTATGAACATTCACCTGACCAAGTATACTGGATCGTCAGGCACTGCAAGGCCCGCGGCCGGCAGGTTAGTTGCGACTGCCGCCAAAGACCCGGAAGGCCAGGTACATAAAGGTCAGAATGGACGATGCGGCGGCCGCCACATAGGTCCAGGCAGCGGCGTTCAGCACCGCATTCACCGCCTGCTGATCCTGGGTGCTCACCATGCCGTTGGCGATCAGCATCTGCTTGGCCCGGCTGGAGGCGTTGAACTCCACCGGCAGCGTGACCAGGGTAAAGGCGACCATCGCGGCAAACAGCACCAGGCCAGCCACCGCCATCTGGAAGCCAAACTGGCTGCGGCTGAAGGCGCTGATCATCAGGCCAATGAATACCAGCATAAAGCCTAGATTCGAGCCAAGATTGGCAATGCCGACAATGCTGGAGCGAATGCGCATCGGAACATAGCCCTGTTTGTCCTGCACCGCGTGGCCCAGCTCGTGGGCGACCACCGCCATCGCCGCCACCGAGGGCTGCACCGACGATTGTGACAGGTTGATCGATTTGTCGGCCGGGTTGTAGAAATCGGTCAGCTCGCCCGGCACCTGGTTGACGGTCAGAAACTCCAGCTGCTCGCTGCGCATAAGCTGGCGGGCAACATCGACGCCCGATAGGCCGTGCATATTGGGCACTTTGGCGTATTTGGCAAAGGTCGACTTAACCCGCCACTGCGCCCAGAACACCAAAATCATGCCCGGTATGGCGAACAGGAAATATAAGGGGTCGAAAAACATTGTGTACCTCCACTTAGTGACCACCAGCACCCGTCCACGACGGGGGGTTTGTGGTATGCTAGATCAATTATAGCAAGCTTAATGCCAGCTTGTGTTAGTACGATATTAATGCGAACTCATAGCTGGGTATTTAGGGGTTAGGGGTTCGTTTCTACTGACTACTAGCTACTAGCTACTAACGCTGGATTTCTGATAGACTGGGGACTGACGTGATGCATGGTGGCAACTGGTGGAGCTTTGTTCGCGCCGATGAGGATGAGAAGCCAACGATTAGCGCCGGGCTGCTACGCCGGGTCTGGGGCTATGCACGGCCCTATCGCGGCGCAATTATCTTTGTCCTGCTGGGTATTTTCACCGGAACCCTGCTTGATCGGCTCACACCACTGCTGGTGCGCAACCTGATCGACTACGCGATTCCCCAGGGCGACCTCGGGCGGCTCAATCTGTTGGCGCTGGGATTGATCGGTATCCCGCTGGTTGGTGGGCTGATCGATGTCTGGCAGCGCCGCTACTCCTCGCGGGTCGGCGAGAGCCTGATCTTCGATCTGCGGCGGGCGCTCTACGACCATATGCAGAAGATGAGCCTGCGCTTCTTTACCAACACCAAGTCCGGCGAGCTGATCTCGCGGCTCAACAACGATGTGGTTGGCTCGCAGCGCGCCATCACAGGCACCCTGATCACCTTTATCACCAATGTGATCACCCTGGTTATCACGCTGGTGATTATGCTCGGCATCGAGTGGCGCCTGACGCTGCTGGGAATGGTGGTGATGCCGCTTTTCATCATTCCGGCCCGGCGCGTCGGGCGGATGCTGCGCAATTTGACCCGCACCCAGATGAAGGCCAACGGCGAGATGAATGCGATGATGGGCGAGACCCTCAACGTCAGCGGGGCGCTGCTGGTGAAGATCTTTGGCCGCCAGCGCGATGAGGTCGATAAGTTTAGCGCCCGCGCCGCCGATGTGCGCGAGCTGGGCATTCGCTCGGCGCTGATCGGACGCGGGTTTTTCGTGATTATCGGGCTGGTCAGCGCGGTTGGGGTGGCGGCGGTCTACTGGTTTGGCGGCTATCTGGCCATCACTACCGGAACCTTCACCACTGGCGATATTATTGCGCTGGCGCTGTATCTGCCCGGCC
>JACCRK010000119.1 GCA_013813565.1 Herpetosiphonaceae bacterium | reverse complement strand
ATCGAACCCCGTGCTACGCCGAGAGCGGCGGCCAGGTTGGCGATGCCGGGCTACTGATCGGCCCCAACGGCAAGCTCCAGATAGACGATGTGCAGCGACCAGTCCCCGGCGTCTTTGTCCATCGCGGGCGGGTTATCGAGGGCACCATCAGCCTGAAAGAACAGGTGGAGGTCCAGGTTGATGCCGAGCGGCGGCGCGATATTGTGCGCAACCATACCGCCACCCATCTGCTGCACCGCGCCCTGCGCGACACTCTCGGCGACCACGCCGAACAAAAAGGCTCGCTGGTCGCCCCCGATCGCCTGCGCTTCGACTTCAACAATCAGCGCGGGCTCACCCAGCAACAGATCCAACAGATCGAATCGCTGGTCAACGCCTGGATCCGCGCCGACTCGCTGGTTCACGCCGACGAGATGCCGCAGGCCGCCGCGAAAAACCTGGGCGCGATGGCGCTGTTCGGCGAGAAATATGGCGATATCGTGCGGGTGGTCACCGTCGGCTGCGCGGAGCACCATCCCGCGGAGCACCTCGCCAGCGCACACCCGGTCGCCGAGGCCGGGGTGTGCTCCCGCGAGCTGTGTGGCGGCACCCATGTTGGGCGCACCGGCGAGATCGGGTTCTTCCGGATTATTGGTGAGGGATCAGTCGCCGCCGGGGTGCGCCGCATCGAGGCCCTGACCGGGCGTGGCGCGGCCGAGTGGGTGGCCCAGCAGACCGAGACTCTGCGCACGCTGGCCGACAAGCTTGGCACCCAGCCGGCCCAGGTCGAGGAGCGGCTGGAGGCCCTGCTGCACGATCACAAGCAGCGCAAGCAGGAGATCGATCGGCTGCGGGCGCAGATCGCTGGCGGCCACGTCGATCGGCTGCTGAGCGAGCGCAAACGCCACAATGGCATCGCCTACATCGCAGCGCGGGTTGAGGCGCCTGACGCCGAGGGCTTTCGCAGCCTGGGTGAACAGCTGCGGGAGCGGATCGAGTCGGGCATTGTCGTGCTTGGCAGCGTCCTCGACGACAAACCAATGCTGCTGGTGGCCGTCACACCAGATCTGGTCAAGGCCGGACGCCACGCCGGCAATCTGGTCAAAACCCTGGCGGCGGCAATCGGGGGTGGCGGGGGCGGGCGACCTGACTTTGCCCAGGCCGGTGGCCGTGATGCCAGCGGATTAGATCAAGCCCTGGCCCAGGTGGCGACCCTGCTCGGCTAAACCAATCTGGCGACTCCGCCCGGCCCTGGTGCGGCGGAGTCGCCACGGTAGCTGCCACATGATTGCGGTGGCAGCTACGCCGCCTAAATCACGCTATAATCTCGTTCAGAAGTGTCCCACAGCTCCAGCGAATATTTTTGAGAAGTAGCCGAAATCATCGCTACACCAGCCTTCAATAGACTGCTTCTTACTTAGCTCCGAGGTGACGGATGGCCGAACAAACCGCACTTGTCATGCTTGCACCGGACGACAGCATCGATAGCATTATCCAGCAGGTCAAAAATACCGGCGCCACCCACGTTGATCTGCTCATGCCTGATGGTGCCCCGGCGCTGCAAAGCCGCAAATCCTGCGACAAACTGCGCGAAGCTGCAAACCGCAGTGACATCGAACTCACGTTCTACACCGCCGACCCCAAGATCGTCAAGGCGGCCCAGACCTGCCAGATCATGGTCGTGGAGCTTGATGAGACAGCGCTGCAGCCGGCCAGCGCGTCAGCAACGGTCCGACCGGCCACCCCGGTGGCGCCGGCAGCCCCGGCGATCACGTCCCAGCCGCGCAGCCTGGAAGAGGATTTTTTGGCCTCGCTGGAGTCCCTGCCGACCGCCCCATCAACTACCAGCCCGCGGCGTGGCGCCGATACAATCGTGGTTGAACCGCCAGCGTTCGCTGCTCAACAGCCGGAGGATGACTGGGCCTCAGCCCTGGATAGCCTCTCGATCGCGGCGGTTGGTGGCGAGGCGGCGCTGCGTGACCACGAAAAATCGCTCGGCAACGAGTGGGATTTCGATGGCTTCAACGATCTGTCCGATGTGCTCGGCGGCGGCGAGCCCAGCAGCGCCGCGCCGTCACGGCCGCGAATTCGCGCCGAAGATATTGAGCTGACCAAAGACGACATGAACCGCCAGCTATCAAAGGCGAAGCGCGATAAGCTCGACAAGCCACCGCGCCGCGGGCTGTTTGGCCGTGGGGGCGCGACCGCCGCGACCAGCATGGAGATTCTCCCCGAGAATCCACAGCAACGATCCTGGACCAGGCTGCTGGTTGGGCTGCTGCTGGTTGGGCTGCTGCTGTTCGGTATCTGGTGGCTGTTCTTTCGCAATCCAGCAACCACCATCACCGTCAGCCCGCCGGCCCAGCGGGCTGGCGTTGAGACCTACGACGATGTGCGCATCAACTATCAGCCTGAGGCGCTCAATGATCCCTCTTCGGCGGCCATTCTGGGCCGGGCGATTCAAAGCCCGGTCTCGGTGACCGTCCGGGGCACCGTGCTGGAGGCCACCTCCCAGCCGGATAAATCGGCCGGCGGCACCATCCAGATTATCAACCGAAACACCGTGGATTTCCCTCTGGCGGCAAACACGCGGGTCACCACAACCAACCCCCAGGGCCAGAGTGTCAACTATCTGATCACCCAGGATGTGGTGGTGCCGGCGGCAGTGGTCAACCCTCTGGCAGGCGTTCAGTTCAGCCGGATTGATGCACCAGTCACTGCGGTGGCACCCGGTGAGCAGTACAACCTACCGCCGAATGAAAATACCGCCTGGGTGGTTGAGGGCTACGAAGAATCGCTGCTTGGGATCAATATCCAGCCGATTGAGGGTGGCACCAACATCCTGCTGAAAATTCCGACCGAGAATGATATTCGCCCGCTGCTCAACCAGGCGGTGCCGCTGTTTCGCCAGGCCGTCCCCGAACAGCTGAAAGCGCAGCTGCAGGCCGGCGAGGAGGTGGCCGGGATTGCGTTCACGCCCAATATTGATGAGATCGCTCAGAATCCACTGCTCTACGATATGCAGACCCGGCCGATCCCCGAGACCGACGGTGATTTTGAGCTGATCCTGACCGCCAACTTCCGTGGGCTGGCCGTGCCGACCCAGCCCAGCTTTGCCGAGCAGCTGGCGCGGGCGCTGCCGAACGCCCTGCGGATCAAAGCGCCGACATTTAATCAGGAAACCACCGCTATTGTGAGCAACAGCCTGCAGCTGAGCGACGACACCAATGCAAATCTGTTGCTGGCAACGGTTGTTACGGCCCCAAAAGCCACCGATCAGGCGATCTCCAGCGCGGCACAGGCTGAGATGGCCACGGCGCTCCAGGGCCTGAGCATTCAAGATGCGCGATTGAAGCTTGAGGAATTCTATCAACGGGGCTTGATTGGCCCGTCGTATACGCTCCCTGAGGTCGAAAAACTCCCTGATGATGCGGCCCAGATTAGGATTGTGGTGCAATAGTGAGTGAAACTATCAGCCGGGGACGAATTATCGCCTTAGACGTTGGCGGCAAACGCATCGGAGTCGCCATGAGCGACCCTGATCGGATTATTGCCTCCGGCCAGCCCACCCTGGACGCCCAGCCGCCCAAGGTAGCCTTTGAGCGCATCCGCCAGCTTATTGAGCAAAACGAAGTCGTCCAGATCGTCATCGGGCTGCCGCTGACCTTGCGGGGCGAGGTTGGCCCGCAGGCCGAGGTGATCCAGAGCTTTGCCCGTGAGCTTGGCAAGCGGGTCAGCGTGCCGATTGCCCTGTACGATGAGCGGCTGACCAGCGTCGCCGCCGAGCGCTCGCTGGAGGCGCTGGGCATGAAAAAAAGCAAACGGCGCGATCACGTCGATGAGATGGCAGCGACGCTGATTTTGCAAACCTACATGGACTCGTTGCGCAATCCGCCGCTGCCCTGGCCGCAGAACGACAACGATGACTGGGACTGAAATCTAGCCAGCCACCTGGCCAAGCCACTCCTCCAGCACCTCCTGCACCAGCGCTGGCGGCACATGGGTATCCACAAAGGCGCTGCCAATCGCCGAGGGCAGCACCCAGCGCACAACCCCATTGGCCCGCTTTTTATCGAGATTCAGCCCGGCCAGCGTCTGATGCAGGTCGAGGTCGGCGGGCAGGCTGGTTGGCAGCTCCAGCGCTTCGAGCAGCATTCGCTGGCGATCCGCATCGATGGCGCTCCACAGATTACGTCGCACCGCCAGCTCCGCAGCAAAGGTCATGCCAATCGCCACCGCCTCGCCATGCAAATAGCGGGTATAGCCGGTGGCGACCTCGATGGCCTGGCCCAGCGTGTGGCCATAGTTGAGCAGCATCCGCTCGCCCAACTCGCGCTCATCGCGGTTGACCACCCCAATTTTGACCATCGCCGCCCGCAGCAGCAGATCGCGGGTCTGCTCAGCGGGCAGATCGTTCAAGGTGCCAGCCGCGCGCTCAAGATCCTCGAACAAGGCCGCATCAGCGATCACCCCGTGCTTGACCGCCTCGGCCCAGCCGGCGGCGCGCTCGCGGCGCGGCAGCGAGTGCAGCACGCTCTCGTCAACCAGCACCAGCTGCGGCTGATGAAACGCGCCGATCAGGTTTTTGCCACGCGGATGATTGATGCCGGTTTTGCCCCCAATGCTGCTATCAATCATCGCCAGAATGGTGGTCGGCAGCTGAACCACGGCGATGCCACGCAGGATTGTCGCGGCCACAAAGCCGGCCAGATCGCCGACCACGCCACCGCCGAGCGCCAGAACAGTGTCGCCACGCTGCACGCCATGCTCCAGCAGCCAGGTATACAGAGCCTCGGCCTGCTGGAGCGATTTGCTGCTCTCGCCAGCCGGAATATAGATCATCTCACACTTGAACCCCGCGCCAGTGAGCGCCGCCTGCACCTGCTTAGCGTACCGTGGCCCAACCTGGTCATCGCTGATCAGCCAGCAGGCGCCACCTAAGCCAAGCCGCGCCAGCTCATCGGGCAAGCCAGCATAGGCGCCGTTTTTAAGCTGATACGTGCCGCCGTGGACCCGCACCTCAGTTGGCGCGGCGTGCTGGCTTAGATGCCAGGCACGCACAATTTCGTCAGCGACCACTGTCGACTGGATCTGATCGGTGTGAATGGTCCAGTTGGCTAGTGAAGCATAGATTGGCCGGCGTTCACCCACCATGACCGCCAGTCGTTCGACCATCGCATCGGCTAACAAAGGGCGTAGATTTTCCTCATCGCGGCTGATGCGCGTCGCCAGCGTTTCAATATTGCTGGTCAGATACACGCACCAGGTTTGCTCGCGCAAAATGCTTCGATTGAACATACGGGAGATAACGCCGCCGCCACAGGCGATGACCAGCGGCGTTATCTCCAGGGCCTCGACCAGCGCGGCCGACTCACGATCGCGAAAACCCAGCTCGCCCTCCTGCGCAAAAATCGCGCTGGTGAGCATACCAGCGCGTTTCTCGATCAGGCTATCAAGATCCATAAAATTCCAGCCAAGTTGCTGGGCCAGGCGGCGGCCAACAGTTGACTTGCCCGCCCCGCTTGGCCCGATCAATGCAATACATTGTGACGATGCTTCGCTCACAATCAGCGCCTTTCACCAAAGAATAGCAATTGGGAGGATGGTAGCGATGCATGCATTAGTTGTCAAGAAAACAGGCACCTTGGCAAATGGAGCTGAACAAACTGGAGCAGCGCCGAGCCTGACGAATCATCGCTTGATGAAACAATGACAAGCAGAATCAACAGTATAATGCCGACAAGTAATACAAAAAAAATCACACCTCTGTCCATGATGTCGCCTCCTACGTGGTTGTGGGTGGGTAATTTCTGTGATCATGATGCCCGAGCAGCGCGGGATAAACTAGAGGTTGAGATTACGCCTGCATTACGTAGGTATGCCACTTGAGGAATATCTGATGCCGATCCATCCGCCAACGATTGCTGAGGCGTTGCGCTATGCGCAGACCCGGCTCGCCGCTGCATCGCCAACCCCACAGCTGGATGCGGCGGTGTTGCTGAGCTATGTCGTCGCGCGCAGCCGGGCGCTCCTGCTAGCCCACAGCGATCGTTCCTTGAGCGCAGCGCAGTGGCAGGCGTTCATGGATTTAGTTGCGCGGCGGGTGAACCTGGAGCCGATTGCCTATCTGGTTGGGGAGCGGGAATTTTATGGCCTGCCGTTTTTCGTCGATGCCCGCGTGCTGGTGCCACGCCCCGAGACCGAGCTGCTGGTCGAACGAGCGCTGGCCTGGATCACGAGCCAGCCGGCTGAGCGCCCGCTCGTGGTCGTCGATCTGGGGACGGGCAGTGGCTGTATCGCGATTGCCCTGGCCTATCATGCGCCGCGCTGCCGCGTCTATGGCCTTGATCTCTCACCGGCGGCGCTGGCGGTGGCTGAGCGCAATGTCGCCCGCCATCAGCTTGGCGAGCGGGTCACACTGCTGCACAGCGACGGCTTTGCGGCGCTGCCCGAGGCGGTTGATCTGGTGGTCAGCAACCCGCCCTACACGCTGCTCGACGAGATTGATGAAGGAGTTCGGCGCCACGAGCCGCATCTGGCGCTTGACGGTGGCCCCGATGGACTGGCGGCGTATCGGGAGCTGCTGCCGGCGGCGGCGAAGATTGTCTGTCAAACCCAACCAGGCGCAGTCCTGCTGGAGATCGGCGCGTGGCAGGGCGAGGACGTTGCCGCGCTGGCCCGCAGCATCTTCGCCGCGGCCAGCGTGGCGGTGCTGCCCGATCTAGCCGGTCACGATCGGGTGGTCGAGGTGCTAATCGGCGGGCGGGGAGCTTAAAAACAGTCAGGGGGAAGGATGGTATGCATCCTTCCCCCTGAACAAGCCCGTCTAGACTACTGAAAACGGACAATCCGCACAAAATCGCTGGCCTTGAGCGAAGCGCCGCCAACCAGGGCGCCGTCGATATCGGGCTGGGCCATCAGCTCATCGACATTGTCGGCCTTCACTGATCCGCCATACTGAATGCGAATCGTCTGGGCGGTGGCCGCATCGCTCAGCTCAGCCAGCGTGTGTCGAATAGTCGCATGCATCGACTGGGCATCGGCGGGAGTGGCGGTATCGCCGGTGCCAATCGCCCAGACCGGCTCATAGGCCACCACCAGATTCTGCATCTGCTCGGGCTTGATATTCTGCAGGCTGCCCCGCAGCTGCTGGACAACCACTTCCTCGGCGCGACCGCTATCGCGCTCGGCTTTGACCTCGCCAACGCAGACAATTGGCCGCAGTCCGTGCTCAAGGGCGGCCAGAGCTTTGCGATTGATCAGCGCATCGTCCTCGCCGAAATACTGGCGGCGCTCACTGTGGCCAAGAATGACATAGACACAACCGATCTCGCGCAACATCAGGGGCGAGATCTCGCCAGTGTACGCGCCATTCGCAGCATAGAACATATTCTGGGCGCCAAGCTGAACTGAGGTCCCAGCAAGCAGCGGGGCCAGCGCGCCCAGCACTGTAAAGGGAGGACAGACCACGATCTCGTGATCGGTCACAGCTCCCAGCTGCTCAATCAGGGCCTCAACGAGATCAACACCTTCGGTCAGGGAAGTATTCATTTTCCAGTTGCCCGCCAGCAGCGGTCGGCGCATAGGGTATCCTCCGTGTAACTCAAGAGAAGCTGGATCGCGACCGGTCAGACGATCGGTCGCCGATCTCTAAAATCCATAGGCAAAGAGTGCCCTGACAAAGGGAAGATACTGCATCACAAACAGCAACGCCCCAACCGAGGCCATGCCAACAAAGATGCGCATATCCCAATCCATAATCTTGGCGCCATCAATCGGGCCATAGGGAATCATATTAAAGACCCCGAGCAGCGCGTTGATGATATAGCCATATACCGCGATAAAGAAAAGGAATTCAATCTGTAGATAGTTGAAGAGCGGAACCAGCAGGAGAAATATCACCGCCAGGACCATATTTGTCGCCGGGCCAGCCGCCGCAACCAGGCCGCTCTGGCGCTTGGTGAGATAGCCGCGATGCCAGACTGCGCCAGGCGCAGCCACCAGAAACCCCGAGAGCGCCACCAGCACCGACACCACCAGCATCGAGTCATTGGCCATAAAGTAGGCCTCGCTGCCGAAGCGGCGGGCGACCGCCCGATGAGCCAGCTCGTGCAGAATAATGCCGAGACCGGCGGTAATCGCCATAATCGCCAGCGCTTTGGGCAGCGACAAGCTCCCGCCACCACGGGTCCACTCGGCCAGCGCAAAGGCCAGCGTCGACCCACCCCAGGCCTTGAGCAGCTCAAGCTTCTCATTGCGCCGTCCGATCATCGTATCGGAAGACGGATATCCGCCATTGCTAAACATCATAGACTCCTCGTTCTTCTAGTATTATGACTGATCCTGATCGATCGGGCAATATTCACCTGTCCAAAGACTGTTCAGCGCGGATCATGCTGCTCTGGACGGTGGTCATGGGTCCATCCGGCGGCCCCAATCAGCGGGACAAAGCGTACCGGCCCCAGATCATCACGGATAAAACGCGCGCCCTGGCGCACAATCCGCAGCAGACGCTGTTCTTCAGGCGGTCCAACTGGAATAACCAGACGTCCGCCATCGGCGAGCTGATCGAGCAGGATCGGCGGGACATCAGGTGCGCCGGCGGGAACGCTGATCGCATCGTATGGGGCGTCTGGCGGCCAGCCCAGGGAGCCATCGCCCTCGATCACCGCGACAGTGGCATAGCCAAGCTGATCGAGGAGCTGCGCGGCGCTCACGGCCAGCGCGCGATGGCGTTCGATTGTAATCACCTCAGCGGCCAGCAGCGCCAGAACGGCAGCGGCGTAGCCCGAGCCAGTGCCTATCTCCAGCACCCGCTCATCGCCGTGAAGCTGCAGGGCTGCCGCCATAAGCGCCACAATATAGGGCTGGGAAATCGTCTGCCCTTCAGCGATTGGGAGGGCTACATCATCATAGGCCTGAGCTTGCATATCCGGGGCCACAAAAAGATGGCGTGGAATACTGGCCATTGCTGTCAGAACGCGCTTGTTGTGAATATGACGCGGCTGAAGCTGCTCAGTGACCATCGTATGCCGTCCCTGGGTCCATTCATCCATAGCAGACCACTTTCACGTCGCAATGCCCAGTTCGATCAGGGCCGCAGGGAGCGATACAGGCTGGAGGTGGGCTGAGACTGGAACAAAGTGGGCCAAGAATTCAATATTGCCTTCGGCGCCGGTAATTGGCGAGCGGGTTAGACCGACGGTCATCAGGCCAATTGCCACGGCTGTGCCAACCATACGCTCGATCACCATCCGATGGACAGCCGGATCGCGCACGATGCCGCCTTTACCAACATTCTCTGCGCCGGCCTCGAACTGTGGCTTGATCAGGGCGACAATCCAGTGGCTGGGCTTGAGGAGCCGCTGCATCGCGGGCAGGACCAGGCTCAGCGAGATAAATGAAACATCGACCACCCCGCAATCAGCAAGAACAGGCGCATGATTTGGCGCTGGTGGCAGGGCTTCGAGATAGCGGATATTGGTTCGTTCCAGCACCACAACCCGCGGATCCTGGCGAATACGCCAATCGAGCTGGCCGTAGCCAACATCGATCGCATAGACCTGGGCGGCGCCGCGCTGGAGCAGCACATCGGAGAAACCCCCGGTACAGGCGCCCACATCAAGCGCCATACAGCCCGCTGGATCAAGATCGAACACCTCCAGCGCGTGGGCCAGCTTAAACCCACCCCGCCCGACATAGGGCAAGGTGGCGCGCAGAATAATCTCGGCGCCTGGATCAACCAGCATACCAGCCTTAAGATGCGCCTCACCGGCGACGCTGACATCACCGGCCATAATCAGCGCCTGGGCCTTGGCGCGGGTGGGAACAAGCTGACGTTCCACCATCAGTACATCAAGGCGTTGTTTTTTTGAAGGAGTCATATGTATCAGTCTGCTCTCATTGGCTATATTGGCTTCCTCATGATACCATCGCAGCTAACCCCGTCAAAAAAAGGGAGAAGACAACTTCATATCAGAGAGGAGATGCGCCTGAGCAAAGTGTGTCCACCCAATCGCAGCATTGAGAGATATCAGGTTCAATAGTTGTAACGATGACAGTACCAATAGCGTATATCGCTCGTCATACAAATGATGTATGCTAGGGTCCGGCATCGTTCGCCCATGATTGTGTTGATAGCACCAACTGCTATGTTGGCGCTATTTTGCAACGGATTTTTAACCCATTTAACGTATCAACACCTATGAGCGTCTCTGAGGAGTAGTTTAACATGACAGTAAACGTTCGTCTTACCCAACGCTGGTTCTCGCTAGTAGCAATCATCATGCTGCTAACCACCTTCTTTAGTTCGGCAACCTCAATGCAGGCTCAAACGCCAACTCCCGCTCCAATGGAAGCGTCGCCAACGTTTTCCGCTGAGCCGGGTTTTGATACCGCGATCGCCGAGCCAGCTAACAATCCAACCCACGGACAACCTTTCAACGAAGCTGAAGCCGGCAAGCCAAACGTTACCGTCGAAACGGCGCCTGACTCAGGGACTGACTCGGCGACACCTGAACTAAACCTTGGCAGCCAAGCAATCCAGGGCACGGTTGCTTTATCGATATCAGTCCAGCCGGTGGTTCGCCACTCGGAATATATAACCTATTCATTTAACTACAAAAATAATGGTACGACTGCCACTACCAGCCTGATTCTAGACGTACTCTGGTCAGATCTTCGCTACGAGGAGGATGGCGGTGCCTTGCAGTACTGTCCACCTTCCACCACTGATGTACCTGGATGTGGGTTCATCAAAGCTTCAGTATTTGGCCCAACAATCACAGTTGGTCAGAATATCCCTAGTGGCATTCGCTACAATATTGCTAGCCTGGCCCCAGGCCAAAGCGGTGGATTTAAAGTCCATTTAATTATCCATCCGAATAACTTTCCCCGCAGCTTACCTGGAGGAGCCGGCGTTAAGCGTCCTACAGCATCGGGCAAAGTGTATGTAAACGGCGAAGTGGCCCCTTCAACTGAGCTAACGGTCACCTCGCTTGTTGTTGGCCCGCCTTTGCGCATCACGAAGACAGCTACGCCAGATACGGTGCTTTACCCGCTTGAAACAGCTCCATTCACCATTACAGTAGGCAACGCGACCGGGAGTGGCGACATTATCAACGGGCAAATGCGGGCCGATGCCAGACCAGCCACCAATGTGGTGGTGCAGGATACATTCCCGTTGGGTAGCCAGCTGATCTCGGCTGAGGGCAACCCGACGGTTAGCGGCAATCTCCTCACCTGGGTTATTCCCGTGTTGAACCCTGGCGACTCACGGCAGTACAAAGTTGTTTTCAGGAAACTTGATGGCCAAGACTGTGGCATATTATCGAACTGGAACTTTAATGTTACCAGCAACGAGTTGCCAGTCTTTAATGGTATTCGCATCAGGATTCCTGGTGATGGAGCAGCCTATCCGGTTAGAACGCCACTGATTGTCAAAGAGATCTGGACCAATCCGGGCGGATTTGTTTATGGCACCGAAGCGGTGGTTACAATTGTCGTGCAGAGCTTTTGGAGTCAGCCTTTAACTGGGGTCAATCTACAGTTCAAACTTCCTGACAACACCACATATCTGGCCGGAACCAGCAACCCGGCTGTGGTCACTGAGCCGCCGCCCGGTCAGTTTGGCAGCACCGTTAACTGGGTCTTCAACATGCCCGCTGGAACTCGGACTGTTCCGGCTGAAAAAACCTTTTTATTGCGGGTTCGCGCCGGGTTCTTTGATCTTACTACACCGGACCAGCTTGGGATGGCGACTGTTACGCCGCCAGCGGGTGTGCCGAATGCCTGTTCGATACCAATGCCGTTCAATCCTAGCCTGCTCGCACGCTTAATCATCAGTATGGGGAGTAATGCGCCGGTAGACACGAAGTATTCGGATAATAGCTATTATGTTCAGCGCGGACAAAACTTCCCCTATGTCCTTAATCTGGTAAACAATAGTAACCAGGCACTTGTGGTTGACAAAGTCTGGGTCACTCTGCCGAATGACCTCGGAGCGAATTTCACCTATGTACCCAATAGCTCAAGAGTCAATGGCGTACTTCAAGCGCCCAATACCATCCAAAATGGGTTGGCTGGTAAGTTAGAGTGGCTTAATATACCAGTCGCGGCGAATTCTCAAACGGTTATTCTCTTTTCGCTGACCGTTCAGGGAAACGACTATTTTACCTACTGCACCACTGTCTACGGGACTCTGGCGGCAGAAAAGATTGACTACGGACTCAACCCGATATGTGTAAAAATCAATCCCCAAATGAAGCTGGTCAAAACTGTCAACAAGACGAAGGCCGTTCCTGGTGAAGAAGTTATCTTTACGATCTCGCTGAAGAATCTGGAATCGGCCCCATATCAATTCGGCCTCCTTGATCACTTGTTGGATTTCGACTGGATTGGTCAGGTTAGCGGCTACGCCACACCAAGCTATGATCCTAGTAATCGGGTTATTTCATGGCCGGTGGTAACAATCCAGCCTGGAGAAACCATTAGTGCGTCCTTTCGGGCGCGGGTGCCTGGGGATATCAACAACTGTAATCCTGGGGACAAGCTGAATCGACTTCTGTTTCAGAACATGGTTGGTCCCATTACGCCTATTCCACCAGTATTCGCAACGGTTCAAGTCTCGTGTGCTTTGATTCGGTTTGTTCATTCAGTAGAGCGTACCCTGGTTAGCCTGGAGGATCGGTTCACGTACCAGCTGGCGGTCATTAATATGAATTCCACCGGCCCAAGCACTACGGTTGCGATAACTGATGTACTGCCAGTTGGCTTCACCTATGCGGGAATGGATCCAACCAGTCCAATCGCTACCCCGCCAACCCAGACCGTCGATAGCAACGGCAGCGGCCGAGTTCAGCTCAACTGGAGCGTGCCACCAATCGAAGCTGGTGGTACGGCAATCATCAAGTTTTTTGCCCGTTCAGGTAAAAGTATTGGGTTATACGAAAACTGGTTCATTGCTTCTACAGTAGGTGGCATCAGTAATTGTATTGGGGATTGTGCAGTCAAGACGTACAAAAATACCGCCAATACCTACAATCTGACGCTCGTCAGTGTGCAGGCATTGATTACGATTGAGCCAAGCATCTCTCCGACGACGTGTGTCTTACCAAATACCAATGTCAACTACAGGCTGACGGTCCTCAACACAAATTCGCATTCGTATCTCCGAACCACGGTGGTACTGACCTTGCCGCTTGGTTTGAGCTATGTCAGCCCGGTCGGCACAACGGCGATACCCCAAACAAGCACGCATACTGATGGAACGACGGCTCTGGTCTGGACAAATATCACCGTACCGGCTAAACCCGACAATGCCTTTGGCGCACAGGTTATTTTCGAGGTTACGCTTAAGGTTGGTAATATCTGGGGCAATGTTAACACCGAGCTTGCGGCTATAAGCACTTCCGGCCTCATTCCACGCAAGGATGGGACCGTTGACTCCACGGTGAAGATCTGTCCACAGCAGCCATCGCTGGCTAAAACGATTGTGCAACACATTCCCAAGATTGGAGATCAGGTGATCTATCAGATCTCAGTCGCCAATCCGAACAATACTGCTGTTACAGCAACTGTTCAAGATATCTTGCCCGCCAATCTCTCCTTTGTGGGTATGCTGGCCGGGAACGCCCCAGCCCAGTCCGGCAATACGCTGACCTGGAATCTGACTCTGCCAGCCGCAACATCGCCGAGCGGCAGTGTGGTCATTTTGAAATTCAAGGCCCGTATCAACAGCGGTGTCGTATTTCAAAAGTATACCAATACCGCTACGGTGACCCAGAGCTCCGTGCCATTTACGACCAGTATCAACGGCGTACCAATCAACACGGCTACGTTTACCCTGGGCAAACCTTCTTATCACCCGCAGCTCAGACGCTAACCAGCCAGGCTAGCTTAAACCACACGGGGACGGGTAGCTATAATGCTACCCGTCCCCGTGTGCATTCCAGTCGCTTACTTCAGGCGTGGGCCTAAAGCAGCCCCTATGCTTCTCCGCCAAGTGGATCACGCAGAATCTCCAGCTCGCGCTCGATGTCGGCAACGTAGTTGGCCAGCCAGGCCGGAGCCGCCGCGCCCAGCTGGGTCTGGCGCATCCGCAGCCGCCGTAGCTCGCGCTCGTGCTGGCGAATCTGCTCCGCCACCGATGGACCCTGCACCTCGGGGCGCGGGTCGGCCAGCTGGTCGTCGGGCAGCTCCTCGATGTAGGCGGAGACAATCTCGCTGACGACATCACTAATTTCCTGCTGCCGCCCTCGACATAGCCGCTCAAGCCGCTCACGCTGTTCAGCTGGCAGGATCAGGCGCATCGGCAGCACAAAGTAGCCATCACTCATATACACTCCTTAGCATAATCGGTCGCGGACAATCCAAGCAGAACCAGCACCCACCAGAGGTAAAATAAATCCCCGCCAAGCAGGGTCTGATCGAGCATTCCGTGTACAAGCAGATCGACCAGCATGGCCAGCGCCGCCAGGGCCACCGGGCTGCGGCGGGCGCGCCACAGATGCCGCGTTGTCAGCAGCAGCAGGGTCACCACCACAATCAGGCCGAGCGCACCAAGCTGCAGCCAGAGATCAAGCAGCAGGTTGTGCGGGTGGGCCAGGGTTAAAAAGCGAATCTGTGGAATCGCGTAGCGGGCTGGATCAACATGCGAG
>JACCRK010000063.1 GCA_013813565.1 Herpetosiphonaceae bacterium | reverse complement strand
CGGCGTCGGCGTCGACCACGCGCCGTACCTGGAGGCCGAGAAAGGGCCGCTGGGGATGGCAGCGATCCGCAATCTGACCACGACGTTCGATCCAGCGGGCCTGATGAATCCCGGCAAGCTGGTTGTGCCGTAGGGGTTAGAGGTTAGGGCAGTAACTTTTCGCTCCCAATGAGAGCAGGCAGTCGATTTCGCTTTATTTGAATAGGATTAGGCTTTGATGGATCGGTAACTAATCCCTGATCCCTAGCCCCTAATTCCTGCGCGAAAGCGCACTAGGCGCTGAAATGGAATACATTATGACAAACACGAGACAGAGATCACGCGCTGGCCGCTGGGCTACGCTTGAGCAAGAGTGGGATGTGATTGTGGTTGGCGGCGGCATCACCGGCGCCGGCATTCTGCGCGAGGCGACGCGGGCCGGTCTGCGGGCGCTGCTGGTCGAGCGGCAGGATTTCGCCTGGGGCACCTCCAGCCGCTCCTCGAAGCTGGTCCACGGCGGCCTGCGCTACCTGGCCCAGGGCCACCTGCAGCTGACCCGCGAGTCGGTGGCCGAGCGCGAGCGGCTGCTGCGCGAGGGGCCGGGGCTGATCACGCCGCTGGGCTTTTTGTTCGCGATGTATCGCGGCGAGTGGGCCAAGCGAATGCTGTACCAGGCCGGGCTGGCGGTGTACGATCTGCTGGGCCGGCGCTGGGAGCACCAGCACCTTAGCGCCAGCACATTTCAGCTGCTGGCGCCCCACGCCAAAACCGCCAACCTGCGCGGCGGCCTGCGCTACGTTGATGCCCAGACCGATGACGCCCGGCTGGTCCTGCGGGTCATCCAGGAGGCCGAGCACGCCGGGGCGACCGCGCTGAACTACGTTGCGGCGACCGGGCTGCTGCGCGAGAACGGCGAGGTCGTCGGGGTCACCCTCCGCGACGGCGTGGGCGAGCGCGCGGCGACGGCGCGGGCAAAGGTCGTCATCAACGCCACCGGGGTCTGGGTTGACACGCTGCGCCGCGAGGTTGATGCGCCGCCGAAGATGCGGCCGCTGCGCGGCAGCCATCTGGTGTTTGCCGGATGGCGCTTTCCGGTGGCCCAGGGCATCAGCTTTGTCCACCCAGGCGATGGGCGGCCAGTGTTTGTCGTGCCGTGGGAGGGCGCAACGATCATCGGCACCACCGATCTCGACCACAGCGGGGCGCTGGAGGCCGAGCCAACGATTAGCCTGGACGAGCTGCACTACCTGATGGCCGCCGTCACCAGCCAGTTTCCGGCGCTAAACCTGAGTCTGGACGATATTATCTCGACCTGGAGCGGCGTGCGGCCGGTGGTTGGCACCGGCGCGGCCAGCCCATCACAGGAGCTGCGCGACCACGTTGTCTGGGACGAGCATGGCTTGCTCACCGTCACCGGCGGCAAGCTAACCACCTTTCGGCTGATTGCGCTCGATGCGCTGCGGGCGATCGCCCATCGGCTGCCGACGATGCGCCCGCTGGAGGCCGCTGCGCCAGTCCTTGACGCGCCAGGTGCCGACCTGGACGCGCCGCTTGATGCCACGGCCAGGCAGCGGCTGCTCGGGCGCTACGGGAGCGAGGCCGCCGCGCTGGTCGCCGCCGCCCATCCAGGCGAGCTGGCGCCAATTCCTGGCACCCCAACCCTGTGGGCCGAGCTGCGCTGGGCCGCCCGCCACGAGGCGGTGGTGCAGCTGGCCGACCTGCTGCTGCGCCGGGTCCGCATCGGCCTGCTGCTGCCCAACGGTGCCGCCGAAATGCTCCCAGCCATCCGCCAGATCTGCCAGCCCGAGCTGGGCTGGGACGACGCCCACTGGGAGCAGGATGCAGCCGCCTACCACGAGCTGGTCGCCCGGCACTACGGGGTGCCGGGGGGGTAGCTAGCAGCTAGCTGCTAGTAGCTAGTGAAGGCGCTGATCATCTTTAGGTCTTTCTAATACGCTAAAATACCAGCTGCTAGCTACTGACAACTAGCTACTAATTTAGGTCTTTCTGATACGCTACCAGCTGCTAGCTACTAATTCGGAGCTACCAATGCGCAACGAACACATTCTGGCGATCGATAACGGCACCCAAAGCGTGCGGGCTTTGCTGTTTGATGCGGCGGGCGGGCTGATCGCTAAATCCCAGGTGATGCTTGAGGCCTATGTCTCGCCGCAGCCCGGCTGGGCCGAGCAAGATCCGGCCTACTACTGGGATTCGCTGTGCGCGGCATGCCAGCAGCTCTGGGCGCAGCCGGGCGTGGACCGCAGCGCCATCAAGGGCGTGACGGTGACCACCCAGCGCGGCACGGTGGTCAATGTTGATGCCGAGGGCGAGCCGCTGCGCCCGGCGATCGTCTGGCTCGATCAGCGCACGACCCAGGGCGTCAAGCCGGTCGGCGGGCTGTGGGGCGCGGTGCTGCGGGTGGCCGGGATGAGCGAGACGGTGGCCTACTTCCAGGCCCAGGCCGAGTCCAACTGGCTGCGGCGCCACCAGGACGCGATGTGGGCCAAAACCCACAAGTACCTGCTGCTGTCGGGCTACCTGACATTTCGGCTGACTGGCGAGTATGTTGACTCGGTGGCGGCGCAGGTGGGCTACATTCCCTTCGATTACAAAAAGCTGGCCTGGGCCGCCGCCAGCGACTGGAAATGGACGGCGCTGGGCATCGATCGGGCGCTGCTGCCGGAGCTGGTGCCGCCGACCGAGCAGCTTGGGACGATCAGCGCCGCCGCCGCCGCCGCCACCGGCATTCCGCAGGGACTGCCCATGATCGCCGCCGCCGCCGATAAGGCCTGCGAGACCCTTGGCGCCGGCTGCATTGAGCCCGACATGGCCTGTCTGAGCTACGGCACCAGCGCCAGCATTACGGTCACCCGCAGCGACTATCGCGAGGTTCGGCCATTCATCCCACCCTACCCGGCCGGGCTGCCGAACGCCTACAACCTGGAGGTCCAGATCTATCGCGGCTTCTGGATGGTCAACTGGTTCAAGCAGGAGTTTGGGCACCGCGAGCAGGTTCGCGCCGAGGCCGAGGGCCAGCTCCCCGAGGCGCTGTTCGACGAGCTGGTCAACGCGGTGCCCCCTGGATCGATGGGCCTGCTGCTGCAGCCGTACTGGTCGCCCGGCGTCAAAATCCCCGGTCCCGAGGCCAAGGGGGCGATTATTGGCTTTGGCGACGTGCATACCCGCGCCCACATCTACCGCGCCATCCTTGAGGGCCTGGCCTACGGCCTGCGCGAAGGGATGGAGCAGATCGAAAAGCGCACCCGCACCAGCATCACCTCGCTGCGGGTGGCCGGGGGCGGCTCACAGAGCGATGCCGCAATGCAGCTCACCGCCGACATCTTTGGGCTGCCCGCCGCCCGTCCGCACGTCTACGAGGCCTCGGGGCTTGGCGCGGCGATCGATGCCGCCGTCGGGCTGAAGCTCCACCGCGATGTGCCGAGCGCCGTCGAGGCCATGACCAGGGTTGGTCGGACCTTCGAGCCAAACCCACAGACCCGCGCGGTCTACGACGGCCTGTATAACCGCGTCTACCGCCAGATGTACCGCAAGCTCAAGCCGCTCTACGAAGAGATTCGCCAGATCACCGGCTACCCCGAGCGCCTGGACTGAGCCAGATCGGTACGGCGGGTACGAAGACCCGCCGTACCGGGCCTGACACCTTTAGCGCCTAAGCAGGGGCAGAAAGCGATCTTTTTGCTCGCGCCAGGGGTAGATATACTTCCACCAGTTGTGATGGACGGCGTAGGGCAACGTGGCAGGCTGCGAGAGCCCGCGATTGTGCGGCAGACGGCTCAGCCACCATTTCATCTCGTTGCGGGCATTGCCACCATACCAGGACTGATAGTTGAGCTCCTCCTGCGCTCCGGTCAGCGCCGGATAGTTTTGCCAATCGTTGCAGTCGGAAAGCACCGGGAAATCGCGGTTGCGAATGTAGTGCTGGGTGCCATTCGGCGCAAAGTGAACATTGCCACAGTGGGTATCGGCAGGATCAACATCGGGGAAGGTGCCAGCGCCATAGCGATGCCGCTGACCGTCAAAGCGATCCCACAGCTCGTAGCCTACGCCCTCGGAGACCGCCTTCTCGGCGCGATGGCCTAGATCGTGGAGCATTTCGGCCTCGGTGCGCTCATAGTTAAAGCCCATCACGGTAAACGGCTGGGCCACGCCAGGGCACAGCGTCTGCGGATCAACCGTCAGATATTCCAGAAAACCAAACCACGGCCCGCCCCACCACCAGATCTCGTCGACCGCACCTTGTTCCAGCATTGCGCAGGCGCTGGTTGCCGCCCCGCCAAACGTGCTGTTGAGCGTTGCCGCATAGTCGGTCATCGTGGCACAGTGGGCGGTGGTGCCATTCGAGGTCAGGCAGGCCGCATAGTCAGCCTCGTTGAAGGAGTACCCGCCCAGCTTGGGCGTCCAGGCGTTCAGCTCGGCCTGGGCGACGATGGTGTGGCCAACGGTGCCGCCGCTGGCCTCAAGCACATCGCTGATGTAGTTGGTGTTCATGACAGTCGGTTCGTTCCAGCCGCCATACTCAATGTTGGGCTGGCCCTGCATCAGCGGATTGAAAACAAACCCATACACCTTGACCGTGGTGCTGGTAAACAGGCTGGGCGTGGGCGGAAAGCCAGCCGCGCAGGTCGCTTGATTGTTGGCCAGCAGCACATCCGGCGACCAGTCGGAGATCGGCACCCAGTTCGGCCAGCTGGTGGTATCGATCAGCCGGGCATCGAGCTGTAGCAGCGGGTCGCTCCATAATAGATGTTGGATCAGAGCCATGTCCACGGAGATGATGCTGGCGCTTTGCCAGTTGACCTCCATATCAAACAAAATGGAGGTGGCCTGATTTCGCGCGTTGCGAAACTGCAGCGCATGGCTGCTGAGGGGGAAATTGCTTCCCTGAAGCACCAGCGTCCGCTCAGCGGCGACCGCCGACTGCCGTAGAACACATTCCGGCATCGCCGAGTCGATCGTGGCCGACCAACCGTGCGGTTCAGCCGGCGCAGCCACCCGCTTGCCAGCGGCGTTGAGATCCGGGCTGGCCCAGATAATCCAGCTAAACAGCGCAATAAGTAGTCCAAATCGTCGCATGGGGGCTTCTCCTGTCAGCTATCTTTCAATCAGTTCAGTTGAACCGCCTATTCTAGCAGGTCACGCAGATCCTAACCAGCCTGATCTCCGATCGCTCCAGGGCAATCGCATCTTAATTGTTGCACCGTGTGCTCGCTTCGTGCATGATCGCTCCATATCTTGGAGCAGGAGCCGATCATGCCATTACTGCGCGATATTGCCATTACCCCGTACTTTGCCGATGTCGTCGACCCACGCGTCGAACGCACCCGTGACCACGCCTTGTTGGACATCATTATCATCGC
>JACCRK010000018.1 GCA_013813565.1 Herpetosiphonaceae bacterium | reverse complement strand
ACGATACACCTATCAACGCTGTTTTAAAACCAGGTGAAAGTTGGTATGTAAACGAGCTAGAAATTGTATTAGAGAATCCAACTTTTAATCCAGGTTGTTCTGGTTCATTAGGATTTGAAATTGTCATTAGGAATAAATCAAGTAACAATAAAAAAATTGAATCTAGAAGAATATATATTTCAGATGACAAATCAAATAATTACGAGAACATATATTTCAAAACAGGCGTGGCAAGCCCAGCTTGTTACTCAAATACTCTAGCTTCCTTTCAGATAGGACAAATTGAAAGTGATTCATATAAAGATTATGCATTTAGATCAACTATGGAAATGAAAAAAGGAATTAATGAAATTATTGTTATGATTCCAGAAGTATATGAAAGAATTAGCCCAAGATGGTCAATTGATATTATATCAGGACAATAAATATTATAATCCACGAAGACATAGTTACCGAGTGAATTTTAGCTCTCGCGTATTAGTAGGACAGAAAACGGCGTTTGAGTAATCGAGTACGAAGACTTGACATACATTCGGATTATCGGAACCAAACTCTGATTATATTTTTTGGAGTTGTCTTCATGGATATTTCTACAATAAAAAGATAATGCTCGTTATCTTTTTCGTATGTTCCAGTCATGGAGATACTGGAGTACCATAAATATACGCACATCTTATTTTTTAATGAGGTTTTTCATGGCCAAAAAACAATCAAAGCGGAGACGATCCAGCCCGTCGATATCGTCCGATAGCCAGACTCCTCCGCCCGATATAGCCCTTTGGACAGGCGCAGGTATCCGGCCTACCGAGCAGATTCTGGCGCAACTAGGGCGCTTCCTCAGCAGTAACCAGTTTGAGTCAATTGAGGAGGCGAATGCTGCCATCCAACAGTTTACTACGCAGGGTACATCTTCTTCCGGGCCACCAGCTACTACGCTACAACAGGCCCAGGAGTTGATCTGGCGTGCAGCTGAAGCGCCACCTCAGCAGCGTCGGCAACTTGCAAAACAAGCTTTAGCGATCTGCTCTGACTGTGTTGATGCCTACACCATGCAAGCTGAACTCACATCCAGCCTGGCTACAGCGCGTGAATTATATGCTGCCGGCGTTGCCGCCGGAGAGCGGGTGTTGGGATCCACAGCGTTTGTTGACGATACGGGCCACTTTTGGGGACTTATTGAAACCCGCCCATATATGCGGGCGCGTGCCGGCTTAGCACAGGTCTTATGGAGGCAGGGTGAGCAGGGCGCGGCGATTGGCCATCTTCAAGATATGCTGCGTCTTAACCCCGGCGATAATCAGGGACTTCGCTATGATCTCGCCCGCTGGCTGCTAAACACTGGCGATGACACGGCCCTTACAACTTTGTTTGAGCAGTACCCGGACGAGAGCGCAGCCGACTGGTTATATACCAGGGCTCTGTGGTTATTTCGTACAAAGGTAAGCGACACAGCTCCCCGTGCCTTAGATGAAGCGCTGGCCGCGAATCCGTTTGTCCCAACGTATCTGTTAGGAAAAAAGAAGCTACCGCGTACAGTGCCTACGATAATGACACTTGGTCATGCTGATGAAGCGATTGTGTATGTCTTGTCGGCCAGTGGCGACTGGTCTACAACACCCGGCGCATTAGCTTGGCTGAAAGAGAGAACCGCACTTCAGACGAAAATACAATAGGTTCCATCAAGAATATAGATGCGGAAATGATTCATGTACGTCGAATTAATTTGACATAAAATAATATTATAGCCGCTGATCGGATGTTGATCGGATCTTTATTAGTTTTTTCGATACTCCATTTCAGAACTCTGGTAGTATGCATCGAGCGGGCTGGATATAGCCCACTCTGCCGAACAATGTAGGAGTTTGTGTGACCTCTCAGATCGCCCAACAGATCGCCGCCCAGCTTGGCGAAACACAATATGCCCCCTTCGCCCAGATTCGCCGCACAATTGAGCGCGTTGGCCCAGAGATGGGCCAGGCGCTTGCCGATGAAGCCGTCGCCCTGGCCGCGGCTGGTGGCATGCTCACGCCCGATGGGATACCGCGCACCGTCGGGGGTATCTTCTTCTTTCTGGTACGACAGCGGGTTGACCCAGCCCTGGTGAAAGAAATATTTCTCTCACCCGCTGCGCAGCGGCAACTCCAACAGGAGCAGCGTCGCCTTAACCCCGACGCACCGCAGCCACCAAAACCACCGCGCACGCTCGCTCCTCCGGTGGACCCAGAATCCGAACTATCAGCATTCCAGTGGGCAGACAAAGCAGCCATCTATACGGCATTACGCACCGAGAAAGGACGAGTACAGACTGTGAAGATAACCTTGATTGGTCGGCCTGGTCGTGTGGTCGAGAAGCAGGACTTGGTGATCACGATGATGACGCAGATGCAGGCCCCGACGAGTTTCCCGAAAGGCGTTCCACAGCCGCCTGCGACACCCACCGATTACACCATCTACATCGCCGCTAAACAGTGGAATAAAGTTGCTGAAGCGATGAAAAATCCTGAGGATAAGCTAATTATTGAGGGATTTGCGGCGTTCGATCCCGCCCTGGAAGGCATGGCTGTGTTTGTTACAAACACGACCACCAAGCTGCTCCAGCAGCAGAAACGTTAGAGAGGGTCGGCCACGATTCGGAACAAATTTGTCGCGGATCGATGCCATCTTTCGTATTGACATTACTGGATAGATCATGATAAGGTTGGATAATATGGAAGAACGACTTTATACAATCAAAGATGTAATTGAGATTCTCAAGATTTCTCAGGCCACTGTCTACAGAATGATGTACTCAGGCAAACTTCCTCGTGTGAAAATTGGCAAGTCAGTGAGAATTCCTGCCAGTGCTGTTGAGGCAGTGATTCGAGAAAACACTCAATCAATAATGCTAAAGGCTAAAGACGAATAATAAAGGGTGGCCAGGCACTGTTTGCACCAGCCCTGGCCAGGACGGCTAAATCGAGCTTAGACCGCCAGCCATAGAATACCATGCGGCTGGCCTAGCAACGGAGCGTAGGCACCATGGAAAATCCCACAAAGAACGAGCAATTGCTTGCCGACCTCATCAATCAACCTGTCACAACCCCAGCGATCCCCTCCCCACCGCCAATAGATACCCAACAAACCATCACTACCCAGCAGCGCCCACGATCTACTACCCGCACCGTAGGCGGCTTATATGACAAGCTCGGCCTAACCCTGGCCCTGATTGGCTCTCTGGCCGTGTCCGCACTGATCTGGTACGCTGGCGCATACTTCACGCTCTGGTTTTTGGAACGAGCGGGTCTAGCCCTCGCTGGCGCTGGCGCTGTGAAGTGGCTAATTCCAGCTGCAATAACAGCAGGCCAGCTCTGGCTCTGGCCTCGTGCTAATAGCCCCTGGCAATCTCTGCTTGTGTTCCTGGGTTTTTTGGCGTTTGATGTTGGCACATCGTGGGGCGGCTTTACAAACTGGGCAGCTGGCCGACGCATTGAAATGTTCAGTGGCTTTACCATCCCCAATAATGGACTATGGCTCCACGGCCTGGCGCTGATTTGCGGCCTGGGCTTTGCCTTCCTCCCTGAGAAAATTGCCCGCTGGGCCCTTGGCGAATTACGGCGCACCTGGCGCTAACAGAAAGTAGGCTGCAATGATTGAAGCACTCAGCAATCCTGGCACAATGATCATGCTGCTCCTGCTCGCTTTAGCGCTCATTGGAGGCGCAAAAGCGTGGCGGATGCGTCTGGAGTGGGCATTATTTCAACAGTGGCGCCAAGATGGAATGCCAATGGCTCACCATAAACAAGATACCCCCATTACAGCGGTCGAGGTAGGGACATCACACCTCGACTCAACACCGCTTGCTGGCGCTGATCACGCGTTGAAAAACCCACCTAGTGACTTCCGAACTCTGGTTGCAGCAGTTCGTGCAAAGGGTAATGAACCATACCGCGTGCCGCTAGGCTGGCATACCGGCGGTCTCGTAACCGCCCGGCTCACCGATGATGTCAATCACGTCCTGATTACGGGTCAGACTGATGCCGGTAAAGACAATGCGGTTATGGGAATGTTTCTCTCCCTGGCCGCAGTTCACAACCCGCAACAGGCCCAGTTTTGCATTATTGATGGCAAAGGCTTGGGGTGGCAGAAGTGGGCCAAGAAGGCACATACATGGCGGCTAGCGCTTGATCCTGAAGAAATCGCAGGGACAATGGCTGCCCTCGTCACCGAGCGCCAGCGGCGCAAAACCATTCTTCAGGCGGCCGATGTTGAAAAATGGGACGAATACCAGGGCGATGATCTACCTTTACTTGTCGTCTTTGTAAGCGAGCTGCTGCTGCTGGAAAATGCGGTTGGGAGCAAGGCGCTCACCAGCTGGCTCAACACCGAGCTGACAGCGGCCCGAGCTTTCGGAATTAGGTATCTTTTAGCCACCCAAACGGCCAGCAACTTCGATACCCAATGGCGCTCACAGATCAGTTTATTTCTCGCAGGGTTTCAACCAACCCCCACGCAGGACAAACCAAATACGGGCATGTCTACCGCCGAGCTAGAAGCATTGGGCGGACTACCGCCATCAAAATTACCATCACCGAGCAGCGGCGCAGCAGGGGTCTTTACTGCAATCCAGGGACGTGATATAGCAACGGTACGAACATCATATCTCTCTGGTCAGCACCGCACATGGGTGCTCTCAACCCTGCCAGATCGAGCAGATCGATTGCCAGTAATTGCTCAACCAGCTACCCCGCCAACGACGCAAACAGTCGCCAAAACCATCGATGATACAGCGCTACTAGCGCTCCTTCATAGTGGAGCACCGCTACCTTTTATAAATGAAAGTAGTAGCGCCGCTATAGCGCATTCTAATGGGATAAAAGCGGAATCTATAGCGCCTGTAGCGCCTAGTAGCGGTAGCGGTATTTTGAGCGTGGATGACACAAATAGCCCGCTTGTAGTAGCGGCTGATATTGTACCCGCCGATGAACAGCGGCGCATTCTCGCAGCGGCCCAAGCGGCCACCAGCAGACGCCAAGTGAGTCTGAAATTGTACGAGTCTACTGGTGGTCAAAAGTACACTTGGGTCCAGGTCGTCTGTGATGCAGCTGGACTCTTACCAACACAGAAAGCTGCGTAATGAGGGACGTATGAAGATAACAACATGGGTCACGATTAAAGAAGATGGGCCAGCAACCATCGAAGTTGCAGTTCCAGTCGGTCTGCCCAAAGGACGGCATCGCACCATCATCGAGATTGATGAAGCGACCGAACCAGCCCAGGAGATCGAACTACCACCAACATGGAACTGGACGAACTGGCCTGCTGATTCAACCTTCAGCCGTGAGGATCTCTACGATGATACAGGGCGCTACGTTAAGACAAGCAACTGATAGGGAGCCGTGCCATGACCCAACTCGCTGAACCCCACACCATGCTGTGGACCAAAGACCTGTACTATGCCGCCGCTGACGGTGGCGCATTTGATCAAAAACGGGTGGAGCTGATTGAAGGGGAGATTATCGAAATGTCACCCATGTCCAGCAAGCACGGCATGGTGATTCACCGCGTGCAAAAAGTTCTGGAGCGCGTCTTCAGCGACGGCTATCTTGTCGTCGCCCAGACACCGCTCGACCTCGGCGACGTATCGGAGCCGCAACCAGACGTGATGATCTGCACAGGGACCGAAAATGACTACATGGACTTGCCCCCCACCCATGCACTGCTCGTCGTGGAGATCGCCGATAGCTCGCTCCGTTACGACCGAGGCCAGAAGGCCAGCCTGTACGCAAAGGCGGGCATTGAGGATTACTGGATTATCAATCTCAAAGATGGCACGCTTGAGGTCTACCGCACACCGATGGCGACGCCTACACAGCCCCATAGCCACGGCTACAAGGTCGTATCGTCTTTGAAGGCTCAGGATTATGTAAGCCCGTTGGCCGCGCCCGAAGCACAGATCAGCGTCGGGGCATTGATACCTACACCTAGGAGTACCGTATAGGCCCCTATTGATACAACAGTCGTATTGAATCTTCGAGTGCAGATTGAGTAGCGCCTAAAACCAAAAGCCACCCTAAAGTTTTCTTGGCGGAAGACAGGGCGGCCCTGGGGAAAGGGTGTATTAATTTGATACTCGCATTGTAGCATGTCTTTTTCGACATGGCTACCCGTGAGTGTTTATGTCAACCATAGCCACCCTGCTGCGGCAGGTCGTGCTCAAACACGATCCTGCGCGCCACGGCCTGATGCTGCCGCCCAACCCACGGGCCAAGTATCACGAGTTCGCCATCGCTCCAACCGA
>JACCRK010000365.1 GCA_013813565.1 Herpetosiphonaceae bacterium | reverse complement strand
CCGATGGTGTCGTTGCTGATCGTTTGGTGCGTGGCATGATGCCCCCCTTACATGCCCATCGTGTGGGCAACAATCCGAGTACGGCTCGGTGTCAGGCACCGTTTACACCATCTATTTTACAGCCTCGTCCACATCGCTCATACCTTCTATCTGATTACCGAGCTCCATCTGCTCCACATACCGCAGATCGAGCAACATCTCATCCAGCGTGGCTGCTACATGGGTGAGGAATGTCAGCATGGTCGCCGGCGTTGGGGTTGTCGCTGCGAGCACCGCGCGCTGTTCCTCAAGCAGTGGCAATCGTTCACCACTGATAGCCCAGGGGATGCCTTCGTCGATAGGAACCGGCGTAATAATTGGCCACTCTTCGATGGTTCGCTCGATGACGAATAACAGGACATGCTGGAACACCCTCAGACGCCGAATCGCATCAATGCCCGCCGCACCCAGGGCCAGCATCGGTGCGGTCGTCGCAGCGTGCAGCGTCGTACTTCTTGACCTCGTGAGCTGTTTCAGCGCCAGCTCTAGCTCGTGCTTCTGCCGTTGCGCATAATCACGGATCGTCTGCGTGCTGGCTGGACCGCCAGGCACAATGATCCACCAATCCTCAGACCACGGGGCGATAGGTGCGAGTGGGGCGGGGCCAGGGCGCTCCGCACGCTCCATGTGGCGAAAGCTGGCCAGAACGTGTTCGGCCACACGTGTTGCCGGTGCATCCCAGCGATCACGCACGACCGTATCAAGCTCCTTGGCCGCGGCACCTAGCTGCTGGGCCATCGCTTCAGCGATGCGCCGTAGCGTTGCTGCCTCCTCATTCCACAGCGCCTTCCGGGCAATAACGACATTCGCGAGCGGGCTGAGAGTCGCGTGCCACTGATCGGAGGCAAGGCGTTGATCCACGCGTTCCCGGCACGTAAGCGGGTTTGGCCACACGACCAGACCCGGCTGCGGATTCCAGGTTGCGATAGCATCAAGCGTGACCATGGTCTGAACAAGACACCGCACACCATGGCGAACGAGGTCAATCAAGACGCCGGCCTCGCGTGGATCAATCCGATCCGAATGGGGGAACGCGGTGCGATCACTGTCCAGCAGGTAGCGCACAGAATCGGCCTCTTCCAGCAGATCGCTGATAGTCGGTGGCCAATTCTTGAAGCTCGGGATGGTATCTATCGCTTCGTCCGCATCTTCGTGACCAATCATAACGACCTCTTTCCAGGCTACGATCGCTCCTATCGGGCTCGTCGACGCGATACCTGAACGATCATATCCGCTCCTTCTATTATTGCACCGTCTGCTTCTCCTCTAATGGAAGCGTACAATAGATACGCACGGGTGCGGATCCTACGGCCAGCTGGAGGGGGCGACCATCGAGAACGAGCAAAATAGCACGAATGTGTGCAAGTGATAGTCTTTGGAGGAATATACTTTTAGAGCCATATCGTGCCTCAGCGTCGACACCCAGAGGTGGTCGTTGCCGCACCCCATGGTTAGGCAAACTGCTTAGCCACCTCTAAAAAGCTCTGTTCCCGCTTCTCACATTGTTCAGAGAGCAGCTTATAGCATTCAATTTGTTTCTTCAAACTTCGCCCTGCTCTGTTCACCCGTTTGACGTCTGGTTCGCGTAGCTCTTCTTCCAACTCATAATCTTGTTGCGGTTTTTCTGCCTTCTGCTTAGCATCTGGTTGGCCTTGCTCTCTTAAAGAACGCAGGTGCGCTCTAACCTTTTTAAGGAAAGAACTATATGAGCCCGTTGCGTCCCTAAGCTGAGCAATTAAGGATGCGTTAATTGTATCCCACTGATCGATCGTATCGGCCACCGCAGTATTAAATAGCAGCTTATAGTAGTTGTTGAGCAGGCTAACAATATCTTTTTTCTTTAGCTCTTCCCATGTTGGCTCAAGAGCCTCTATGCCATCTAAGTTATCATCAATGACACACTCATTCTTAAAAAGAATAGTGTGAATCTGATCAAACTTCGATTCGCTCATTACTATCGGCACTATTCCTATCAGGCCTAGATCATTAGCATGAACCTTCTTGTCCTTTTCTAGCTCAGCTATCGCATAGTCATAAACTTGCCCGCTAATAACACTCTGTTCTTTCAATCCTTCTAAAATAAGCGCTATCTTATTGCGACTATCCACCAGGTTGAAGTGCTCTAGTAGACCCTTATGAGGGCCATTATACGCCTCTTCATTGGTGTAGTTAGCCCCATGGAGCTCCCATTCGTGGAGAAAAGTTTCCAATATCCTACCAAGAGACCCTTGTTGATCTTTATCCGCAAGCGATTCCAGGTTTAGCTTTGTATAGATGACGTTTGTACTCTTGAGCCGCTTTGTTGATCCATGATCCTCCTTACCAAAACGGCCAAAAGCTATTCTTAAATTCCACGGGCTGTCTTTTCCCTCGACCTTTTCTTTGGCCGTGATAGGAGTAGCGAGGATCGTCTTCTTTGCTTGTTCTATCAGAGCTTGTACTTCAGATAGATCTCCGAGCTCCTCAAAAGCTATCTCGCGTTGGATGAGCGCGGGCGCTGCGGCGGTGCTCTGCCTGCTAGCATCTGGCTGAGGCCGCCCCTGGCGCGCCAGCATGCGGGAGACCGCCTGATTGCCTATTGCAGATTGTAGCTGCATGATGCTCAGAGGGCTTGAGAGTGGCGCTAGCTGGGCGCCGTATGGAACGGTGCGCGCCCGCCCCGCTGGTGGGTGTTGGCTCGCTTGGAACGCTGGCAGCCGCCCTGTCTTGTCGGCAAGTTTGCTGGGCATATAAAACACCACTCCTTCTTCTCTGGGCTCCGGAAACGGCACTGTTGCAAACCTGGATCGGCTCGGTTAAACTGCCCCGATACCGCATGCGGGAGGTGCAGGATGGTCGACACGAATCTGTTCAAATGGCCGCAGTACCAGCCGGACATCATCGTGCGGTTCAATCCAGCGCGCGCCGGTCTTGCACGGCGAACATTTGTGCCGAAAAAAGATCTATCCACGTCAACCATAATGCTCGTTACCGGAACCTGGGGCGGCTTTTTCCACCCTCACGCGGCCGCCCTGTCAACCTTTTTACCCTCAACTGGTTCTCTCGGCATGTCTCAATAAGCACCAAAATAGCCGATTTTTAAAGCCTTGACAAGGGCCAGCGCTATTTATTCCAGTATCTCCTATATTCTGGAAATACCTTCGCGCAAGCCGCGCTCTAACCAGGTCGCGGCCGGTGCCCACAGCTGCTGGCGGGCAATGACCTGGCTCCAGGCCTGCTCACTGCCGCCCTGCACGTTGCTGGGGTAGCATGTCCATTCGGCGAAAAACGGAAGTAGGGTAAAAATTTCTTAATATTTAGAGTATTAAGCCATAAAAGTGTCAATACTTTGCAATTATTATCTATCCGACCTGAAGTATTGACACTTTTCTAAGCGTGACTGTCAATGATTAGAGCCAAGTTATGATGCGCTTTAGCCGCTCAGATTGACAGATTATGGTAGTCTGCTTCCGATAATACCGATTCAGTCAAGTAAAACGACTGACAATGACTAGAATAGTACTATCGTAGTGCTGGTTCCGCTTTTGGTCGAATGACCATGTGACCTCTATTAACGCAGAAAGTAGGAGATGGTGATGATCCATATCCACACCCTTTTGATTGGCCTACCCCAAACCATCACCGACGCCAACGGCACCTGGCGATCGGCCATTTTCCGCCAGCCGATTAACGGGCCGATTGAGTTGGGACCGCGCGGTCTGGCCGGCGATCAGGTCGCCGATACCGAACACCACGGTGCACCCGGCCAGGCGGTGTGCTGTCACCCGCTTGAGCACTACGACTACTGGAACCGCGTTTACTCGCTCACGACACCCGATCGGGTACTGCGGGCAGGGAGTGTGGGCGAGAACTGGACGCTGAGCAACCTGGCGGAAAGCGCAGTCTGCGTCGGCGACATCGTCAGGGTCGGCAGCGCCATCGTCCAGGTGAGCGGTCCACGCTACCCATGCGCCAAACAGGAGCGTAAACTTGGCCTGCCGGGCTTCCTCAAGGCGACCGTAGATACGCTACGGACCGGCTTCTACCTGCGGGTGCTCAAGGTCGGGGTAGTTCAGGCTGGCGACCAATGGATGCTTGAGGAGCGCATGCACCCTGACTTGACGATCGAGGCGATCAACCGTTGCGCTCACCACAGGCCAGACCGCGATCTGGTCGCGCGCATGCTGGTCGCTGAGGAACTTGGCGAGGCCTGGAAGCACATCCTTACACGCCGACTCAAGCAGCATGATGCCGATACTGGAGCCTAGAAAGGGATATAGCAACGAACGGTTTGGCAATTATGACATCGATTTGAGTCGGCCCTTGGTGCCGGTCGATGGAGGATCCTACCGTATCCACCGTTTCAGCAGGAGGTAATCATTTTTACTTTTATTAATCCTACTTCCGCTTTTCGCCGAATGGACATGCTACCCCTTGCTCAGGTGGTCGGCCATCGTGGTCACCAGCTGCAGCAACTGCGCCAGGTCGCGTTGCCGACGAATACGGCCCTCGCCGACGACCAGCGCTCGCAGCTGCTGGATCGCGGCTGGCCAGATGGGATCGGGCACCGTGGCCAGGGCTAGATCCAGCGTGGCCGCCATGCGAGCATTATCCGGTAGGCCGCTCGACCGCGCCAGCTCCTCTAGCAGCGCCCGCCGGACCAGCGCCGATCGCCAGACCACCAGGGCGGCCTCCAGCTCGTCAAGCGCCACCAGGGCGGTCGTTTTGCTCACCTGGGTGGCGCTTACTAACCCCTCGCGCCGCGCTCGTAGTCGGCTCCGCGCTTCGGTTGCTGCTGGAGCGGCGTCCTGGGACGAAATTGGCAGATCCGGCGCAAGGGGCCAGGCCGGTTCCGTCGCTCCTGAGGCCGCTGAGAGCGTCACACGCGGGTATTTTTGCGGGCGGCCACGTCGCCGGTGGCCGTCTGGCGTGGTTGCCGGTGGCCTTGCGGCTGGCCGGTGGCCTTGCGGGCGCGATCGTGAGCCTTGCGGGCCTCGGTGGCGCAGTCGGTCGAGCAAAAGCGCGGCGGGCGGCCTGGGTAGCATGTCACCAGCGCGTCTTGACCACACCACGCACACTGGAGCTGGTAGGTTTTCAGCGGCATGTCGTAGTCGTAGGTCGGGACGTGGACCCGCCGGGTTTTCGTCTGCTTGCTCATTACGCTATCCCTGATACCAGATACTGGAATAATTCTATACGGTGTGTCAAGGGACTGCGTTAAGTTGAATATATATCTATTCAAGATCGAGGTTTCCTATAGTCTATCGTGGCACTCTTCCTGCCATGGAAGGCGCTAGAGACGGGAGGAGATAGCTCGTCATCTGACTATGAGAGTAGGTAGCGGAGAAAACCACGGTGGCCTCTGATCAGCAGCACGCTGATCAGAGG
>JACCRK010000329.1 GCA_013813565.1 Herpetosiphonaceae bacterium | reverse complement strand
GCCTCAATCCCACCGGCTAAGGCTATGGGCAAACGAAGCGAAGGCTTCGTTACTCCCCGCGCAACAATCGCCCAAGTATCGAGTGGCCGGGCACTTCGCCGTGCTATTGCTCATCCTGAGGCGACGTAGCGAACTCATCAATTGGTTTGGTTAGGATACCATCAAGCAACACGTTGCGAATCAGGCTAGCCCGGCTTTCGGTTTCGTGGATGCGTTCTGTAAAGCGGGCGGTCATCTGGCCCTGGTTGCGCTCCTGAGCTTGCGCGGCCAGGCGGCGCAATAAAGCCGCCTGCTCTTCCAGCGTTTTAAGCGCCGACCAGAGCGATGTCTCCAGTGTCTCCATCTGCTCGGACAGCATGCTCTCCGGCGAGAAGCGGTGGCCAACGCGGCAGCGATAGCGGCTCATATCGCCATCTTGAATCTCCCAGAGTGTGCCGTGGCACTCCGGGCACGAGAACACCGAGGGTGTGCCGGAAACACTATCGTCAAGCTGTAAAAGCTCCAGCTCACGTGGGGTCTTCGGCTCCGGCAGGTCGGCCACGTCAGACCGCGCCGGATCATCTTCGGGTGCAGGTTGGGTGAGATTGCTCAAGAG
Organism: Herpetosiphonaceae bacterium; assembly: GCA_013813565.1. Lineage (GTDB taxonomy): Bacteria > Chloroflexota > Chloroflexia > Chloroflexales > Herpetosiphonaceae > JACCRK01. Next base: position 2,709 of record JACCRK010000329.1, on the reverse strand, counting down.
ATCGGCCATCTCCTCCAGCTTCACCACGTGGTCCACAGCCACATGGGTGATGGCACTACGTGGCATACTTGAAAAGAGCGCCTCTGCGGGGTCCTGAACAACCGCCAGGCCTTTGTGGCGTTTGATCGCCAGCAGCCCGGAGGTGCCATCATCAAGCGAGCCGGTCAGCACTATCCCGATCACCCGCGGGCCATAGGCTTTGGCGGCGGTCCGAAACAGCGGATCGATGGCCGGGCGAAACCGATTTTCTTTGGGCCCGTGGAGCAGCCGCATCACGCCCGGCTCCAGCAATAGATGATAGTCCGGTGGCGCAATGTACACCTGGCCACCGCGAATTGGCAGATTATCCTGGGCCGCGCTAACCGGCAGGCGGCTAATCCGGGCCAGAATATTCGGCAACATGCTGGGCAGGTGCGCCGGCAGATGAATGACGATAAAGATCGCCGCCGACAATGAGTCTGGCAGCGCCCGGATCAGTATCGATAACGCCTCTACGCCCCCGGCCGACGCTCCAATGACAATAATATCCCGCTGCGTCCCTGCTGAAGCTTCACCCTGATGGATCTCTAGGCCCGAAGCTAGCTCAGGTGGTGTAACCAACATTCTATTGTACCCCCACGGCGATTCAAAACGTTTCCGGGCTAGGGCCTGAGGCAGCTAATTATATTGGGGCTGCCTGCTCAGATCAGCCAGAAGTAATCCTTGCAGAGTGGAGCAATATTAGCACCAAGCTTTGCCAGAGATGCTGCGATCAAAGCCGCCCAGTCGCTCCCGGATGGTTTAGCGCCCATGGTCGCCAGCCCTTAGATATACAAGACTATGCATATGCCCAAACAATGCTCTATAATAGGCCTAATCCATTCCCAGCTGCCTTAACAATTGATAATAGGTTGCTCAAGCTTTACGTAATTGATGTAAAATTAGCTTGCTAACGCAATGCTTCAATGCTGATCAGACGATGTTCGGCCAAAATGCATCTAAGCGAAGCCTGCTGATTGGGCATCTGCCTAAAAAGAAGCTGTTGTTATCACAGCTGTGGCACAGCAATTGCATAATACTATGCTGCCAGGTAGATGTGGGTTACCGGTTGGTAAGTGCGCTCCCAGGTGTGGAAGGGGATAGATCATGACAGACCTTAGCCAACGAGCACAACCTCAAGCAATGGCCAACCTCCTGTCTCCATTTGAACGAGTAGCTGAAGCCATTACCGATCGGGTCGCCGCTGTTCTGAGCGCCGATGTGGTGGTAACTGATGCCCGCGGAATTGTGGTTTCAAGCAATCAGCGGCGCCTGATTGGCCTTTCGTTCGACCCTAATAATACTGAGCATCCAGAGAGCACCTACTGGGTGCCGCTGATGATTGAGGGTCAGATTGGCAAAGTCATTACCAATCAGCCCCCACATGGCGAGATCCTCTCATCACGGCTGCTGAAAAATCTCGTGGATCTCGTCTCCACCCAAATCAAAGTCGACTGGCAGCCAAACACCACCGAGCTACGCGACACCTTTTTTCACGATCTGATGCACGGGCTGTATAAAGATGAAGAAACCGTAGTGCGCGAAGCGGCGGTGCTCTCCATCGACTTGAATGGCCCCTATCAGCTCCTGCTGATTGATGCCTCCAGCTACATTCTTGGCTCGAACAGCTATCAACAGCCTGAGACCGCCGACAGCCAGGTGCGCCGCCGGGCCCAAACCGTGATCAGCACGGTGCTGAATGTCGTCCACACCACCAACGACACGCTGGGCGCGTACATTGGCAACGGTGAGATTATTTTTCTGCGCAAGTACCAGAATAAAGCGCAGCCCCATCGCCGGCAGCAGCCGAGCCACCAGGAGAGCAGCGCCTGGGAGCAAAGTACCACCCTGCATCAGCTCAGCAAATTCCTGATTGAGCGGCTGCACAGCAACCTTGACCCTCATATCAGCATTGGGATTGGCCGCCATCACCCTGGCCTGAGCGGATTTAACCGCTCCTATGAGGAAGCGCGGGCCGCGATTACGCTCGGTCGCCGCTTCAAAAACGCCGCCGGCCTGTACAGCCTGGGCGATCTGGGGATCGCCGCCTTTATTGGGCTGACCGACGAGCGCACGAAAGCCGATCTGGCGGCCTACCTGCTGCGCCCAATTATCGGCGATATGGAGCTTTATCGCACGCTGACGATGTTTTTTGCTGAAAACTGCAGCCCCTCTGCCACGGTTAAGCGGCTGTCTATTCATCGCAATACGCTGAGCTATCGACTGGATAAGATTACCGCACTCTCCGGATTCGATCCCCGGCTATTTGATCAGGCGGTGCAGCTGCGCCTCGCCCTGCTGTTGCACGCCAATGTCGACAATATCACACCTGCGCCGTAACTAGGCAGATGCCCAACAATGCAAAAAAACAGCTCTAACAGTTCAAGCAATCGCCTAATGTTAATCGCTGTCGAACTCTTTATACTCATTGATGAGACAGGTGCAGATCACATCCAGACTATTTAGATTCTGGTTGATCGAACACCACATTATAGTTGAGCATACGGCATACGCCTTATGGACAGGAGCGATGTATGGCTGACGACGCCGGCACACCGATGAAGCAACAGCGTGGTTTTGCAGTAATGGACCGTGAAAGGCAGCGTGAGATCGCCAGCCAGGGCGGGCGGGTTGCCCACGAGCTGGGTAAAGCCCACAAATTCACATCTGAAGAGGCCCGCGAAGCCGGCC
>JACCRK010000311.1 GCA_013813565.1 Herpetosiphonaceae bacterium | reverse complement strand
CGCTGCGCCGCCGCCCAGTCGCCGCTGATCGCCGCCACCACCGAGCGCACCTGCTCGTAGCCGGTCCGCATCAGGAAGGTTGGCGCCCGACCATAGCTTTTCATCCCCACAATGTAGATATTGCTGTCGGGGTGCTTGAGCTGCTCCGCGCCGTGTGGCCGGACTGTCCCGCAGCTGTGCAGATTGGGGTCGATCATTGGGGCCAGCACCGCCGGGCTCTCAACCGCCGAGTCAAGATCGAGCCGCAGCTCCTGCAGCAGCCCGAGGTCGGGGCGGAACCCGGTGGTTGCCACGATCTCATCGAATGGTCCAATCGCGGTCTCGCCGTCGAGCGCCGTGATCCGGGCGCCGCTGCGGACGAGCTGGCCAATCTTGAACCCGGTCACCAGCTCAAGCTGCCCCGAGTCGACCAGGCCTTCAATCTGATGGCCAAGCGCACCACGGGCGACTAGCTGATCGTTGGCCCCGCCGCCGTAGACCTGCGCCGACATCGCCGCCCGCCGCACCGCCCAGGTGATCGTGGTGTCTGGCTCGGCGCTGGCAAGCCTGGTCAGATCAAGAATCGTGTTGAAGGCCGAGTGGCCGCTGCCAACCACCAGCACCGCCCGCCCGGCGTAGCGCTGCCGGTCACGGCCGAGCACATCGGGAATGCCATAGTAAATCTGGCCGGCCAGCGCCCGCTCGCCCAGGGCCGGGGTGCCGTTCGCCCCCAGCGGATTGGGCGATCCATAGGTGCCCGAGGCGTCGATCACGGCCTTCGCCAGGTACTGCTCCTCGCTCCCGTCGGCGCGCTCAACCGTGATCAGATAGGGTGCGTCTGCTCGCCCGACAGTTTTCATCTTGTCGAAGCCCAGCCGTGTCACCGCCACCACCTGGGTGCCCAGTCGCAGGTGTGCCTGAATCGTTGGCAGGTTGGCCAGCGGCTCCAAATATTCCTCGACCAGCGCGGCGCCAGTTGGGTAGACTGTCGGATCGGGCATTGTCCAGCCGGTCTTGGCGAGCAGCGCCGCCGCCGCCGGATCGACGTTGAATTCCCAGGGTGAGAAGAGCTGCACGTGACCCCACTTGCGCACGTTGGCCGCCGCCGAGGCGCTCGCTTCCAGAATTAGCGGGGTTTCGCCGCGCTCGATCAGGTGGGCCGCCGCCGCCAATCCGACCGGGCCGGCGCCGATAATCGCTACCGGGAGTGTTGAAACGTTCATCGATTCCTCCATAAAAATAGGGTGTGTTTATCGAAAAAATTCAATATATCGAATAAAGTGCTGTCAGGGCAGGTCTGTTCCGCCCAGCGTCCCGTTGGCTTCGACAGGCTCGGCCAACGCTATTGCATACGTATCGAAAAAATTCAATACAAGGCTCAAAAAAATTAACCCCAGCCCTCCAGATAGGCACGGATACGGGCCTGACGGGTGGTGACAGCCTCGCGGTTGAGGGTGTAGTAGGCCCACGGACCCTGGCGCTCATAGCTCACCAGGCCGGCATCGCGCAGCAGCTTCAGGTGATAGGAGACAGTTGGCTGCTTCACGGCCACTGCCGTTTCTAAATCACAGACACACACCGAATCCGCGCTGGCCGCCAGAGCAGTCAGGATCTGAACGCGCACTGGGTGGGCAAAGATCTGAAAGTCGTTGCTGATGCTATCGGCCTCGACTTCGCTCAGCGGTGTTGGGATTGGTGTGCAGCAGCCAGTGGTTCGTTCAAGCAGCTCAATGGTTGGAAGAGTAGTCATCGTTGGCCTCCTGAAGCGGAGTATAACACCCATATCGAAAAAAATCAATATGGAAAATGACCAATTTTGGGGTAATTTTTACCGGATGAAAGCTCTGAGGGGAAAAAAGGCCAAGGCCGCACGATGGCCTCGGCCTGAGGAAATGGCAGAAATCGGCGAGAATTAGCTGAGCTTAATCAAGCGTAAGCTCTTGATCGCCTTCGCCAGACCAGTAGGCAACCACCTTGGGCGTGACCTTGATCAGCACAACGTCCTCGCTATCCGGCCCGTCCTTGAACCAGCGCTCGAGGTCTTCAACCCACAGTTCGCGTTTTTTCTTCGGGTCCTTCAGGATCTTGGCGGTTCCGGTCATTGAGATAAACAGGAACTTCTGTGGATCGGCGTAGCTCAGGTGGATCGCTGGATCCGCTTTGATGTCGCTGATCTTGCGGGTATCGGCCCCGCTGAAAAACCAGATGTCGCCGTCGAACTCGACCTTGCCATTGTTTGACATTGGGCGCCCGCGCAGCCCGCCGTCGACCGAGGTCGTGGTGAGCATACAAAAATCCAGGTCACGCATAACCTTGGCAATCTTCGTGATGGCTGCGGATTCTTTCTTCGCCATGCTGTTCTCCTCATCTGTATCCATACGGCAGATATTCTACCGGCGCGTGGCGCAACGTTTGGCCGCATGGATCTGTATCCTCCAATACGGCCATCCAGCGGATCTGGATGGAGCGAGCGCCGCGTTTTCCAGATCCGCCGGATGGCTATCATGCAAAGAGCCGGGGCAAGCCAACTACTATAGGCTTGCCCCGGCTCTTTGCAAGCCATCCGGCGGATCTGGAAAACGCGGCGCTCGCTCCATCCAGATCCGC
>JACCRK010000309.1 GCA_013813565.1 Herpetosiphonaceae bacterium | reverse complement strand
CCTATGCCGCCTGTGGCTCCTCCTCGCGGCGGAACTGGCTCATGTACAGGTCGTAGTACTCGCCCTTCAGCGCCAGCAGCTCGGTGTGGGTGCCGCGCTCGATGATCTCGCCGGCCTTGAGCATCAGCACCTGGTCGGCGTTGCGGATGGTGCTCAGGCGGTGGGCGATCACGAAGCTGGTGCGGCCCTCCAGCAGCTTGTCAAAGGCCTGCTGGATCAGCCGCTCGGTGCGGGTGTCCACGCTCGATGTAGCCTCATCGAGGATCAGAATGCGCGGGCTGGCCAGCGCGGCGCGGGCGATCGAGATCAGCTGGCGCTGGCCCTGGCTCAGGCCGCCGCCGCGCTCGCCGAGAACCGTCTGGTAGCCGTCGGGCAGCCGCGAGATGAAGTCGTGGGCGGCCGCCAGCTGGGCCGCCGCGATCACCTCGTCGTCGCTGGCCTCCAGCCGGCCGTAGCGGATATTGTTCATCACCGTGTCCGAGAACAGGAACGAGTCCTGCAGCACGATGCCGATCTGGCGCCGCAGGCTGGCCGCCGTCACATCGCGCACATCGACGCCATCGATCTTGACCGCGCCGCCAGTCACATCGTAGAAGCGCGGGATCAGGTTGATAATGGTCGTCTTGCCGGCGCCGGTCGGGCCGACAATCGCGATGGTCTGGCCTGGCTCGGCGGTGAAGCTGATCCCGCGCAGCACCGGCTCGCCCTTGGTGTACTCGGCCGTGGCATCCAGAAACTCAACCTTGCCCTTGATCGGGGCCAGCTCGGGGGCGTTGGGCTTGTCGACAATATCGGCCTGCTCATCAAGCAGGTTGAAGATGCGCTCACCGCCGGCGATCGCGCTCTGGACATTGGTCCACATCACGGCGATCTGCTGGATCGGCTGGTTGAAGCGCTGCACATACTGCAGGAAGGCGAAGATCAGGCCCAGCGAGATCGTCGTCGTGCCAAACAGCGGCTGGTCGCGCAGCACCGACAGGCCGCCGACCACCACGACGATCGCGATCGCCACGTAGCCGAGCGCCTCCAGCACCGGGTTGAGGGCGCTGGTGAAGCTGGCGGCGCGCACGTTGGCATCGCGGTTGGCGGCGTTGGTGCGCATAAACTGGGCGATGCTTTCATCCTCCCGGTTGAATGCCTGCACCTCGCGCGCCCCGGCGATGCTCTCCTGCAGCCCGGCGTTGACGCTGCCCATCTCCTGGCGCGAGCGCCGGAAGGCTTTGCGGGCCTGGCCGGAGAAATAGAAGGTGGCAAAGGCCATCAGCGGCACGACGCTGAGGCTGAGCAGCGCATAGTACAGGTCGGCCTGGATCATTTTGACCATCACCCAGACCACCAGCAGCAAGCCGCTGAGCACATTCAGCAGGGCAAAGCCCATCGCCTGCTGGATAGTATCGGTGTCGTTGGTGATCCGGCTCATGATGTTGCCGGCCTCGTTGCGGGTGTAGAAACCCAGCGACAGCCGGTGGACCTGCCGAAACAGATCTTCGCGGATCAGGCGGAGCGCCCGCTGGCCCGACCAGTTCATGGCGTAGAAAGCCAGGCCGTTCAGGATCGAGCCGCCGACAAACAGGCCGACCAGCAGCAGTACCAGCCCGGTCAGGCCATCCAGCCGCGTGGCCGCCGTGGCGTCGGCGGACACGCTGGCGTAGGTGCAGGAGGTCGGGTTTGGCAGCAGATAGCAATCCACCGCCTGGCCGATCAGCTCCGGCGTTTTGACCTGGGTCCAGGTGCCGACGACGATCATCAGCAGGGCCAGCGTGAAGCCGACCCAGTATTTGCGAAAATAGGAGCCAAAGCGCGCCAAAGTCGCGCCAATATTTTTAGGCTTCGACGTCTCCTGCTCCATCAGGTGACGCGGCCCACCAAGTCCACCCATCATAGCGTTAGGCCTCCTGCCCGACAGATGCAGCATCTGTCGCGGCAACGTCAACATCACCGACAAGCTGGGATGTATAAATTTCAGCGTAGATTGGGCTGCTGTCCATCAGCTCCTCGTGGGTGCCGCTGGCAACCACCTGACCTTTATCCAGCACCAGGATCTGGTCGGCGTTGAGCACCGTGCTGATGCGCTGGGCGATCACGAAGCTGGTGCGGCCATGCATCAGGTTGTCGAGCGCCTGCTGAATGCGATACTCGGTCATCAGGTCGACGCTGGAGGTTGAGTCGTCCAGAATCAACAGCTGCGGGTTCAGCAGCAGGGCGCGGGCGATCGCGATGCGCTGTTTTTGCCCGCCCGACAGGGTGGCGCCACGCTCGCCGACCGGCGTGGCGTAGCCCTGCGGAAAGGCCAGAATGAAATCGTGGGCCGAGGCAGCCTTGGCAGCGGCCTCAACCTGCTCCAGAGTTGCATCAGATCGGCCAAAGGCGATGTTGTCGCGGATCGAGCCGCTGAACAGGTTGGTCTCCTGCAGCACAATCCCAATCTGCGAGCGCAGGCTGTCCAGAGTCACATCGCGGATATCGATCCCGTCGATCAGCACCGCGCCCTCGCTGGCATCATAGAAGCGCGGGATCAGGTTGATAATGGTCGATTTGCCCGATCCGGTCGCGCCAAGCAGCGCCACCGTCTGGCCCGGCTCGGCCACGAAGCTGACATTTTTCAGCACCGGGTCGCTGGAGCCAAAGTAGCGGAAGCTGACATTCTTGAACTCCAGTCGGCCCTGGATGGTCGGCAGCTCGCCGGCGCCGGGCTTGTCGGCGATCTCGCTTTTGGCATCGAGGATCTCGAAAATCCGCCCGGCGGAGGTTGAGGCCTGGGCCATGAGCGAGATGATAAAGCCAAGCTGGCCGAGCGGGAAGAACACATACAGCAGGTACAGGCTGAACTTCTGGTACTCGCCCAGATTCAGCGTGCCGCCGAGGATCTGCTTGCCGCCGAAGTATAGAATGGCCGCCTGGCCGACCTGGATCAGCAGAAAGATCAGCGGAAACAAAAACGCAAAGGTGCGGCTAACCTTGAGCTGCTGCTCCATCAGGTCGGTGGCGGCGCTGTCAAAGCGGGTTGACTCGTAGGGCTCGCGGGTGAAGGCCTTGACCACCTTCATGCCGGCCATATTCTCCTGCAAGATCGTGTTCAGGGCCGAGAGCTTGATCTGGACCATGCCGAACAGCGGCTGGCTAAGCTTGCCGAAGATCATAAAGAGGATCATCGCAAAGGGTAGCAGCGGGATCACCACCAGCGTCAGCCGCCAGTTGGTGAAAAACAGGATGCTCAGCGCGCCGACCAGGAGCAGAAATGCCTGGGCGGCCAGCACGAGACCCTGGGCGATAAACAGCCGGACTTTCTCCACATCGTCGGTGGCCCGAACCATCAGCTGGCCGGTCTGGTTACGGTCGTAGTAGGAGAACGAGAGCCGCTGCACCCGGTCGAAGATCGCGTTGCGCATGTCAAAGGCGATGCCCTGCGAGGTTTTTTCCGCCATAAACGCCTGCACAAACGAGAAAATGCCGCGCACAATCGCAAACACCACAATAATCAGGGCGGCGTTGATTAGCAGCGACTCGCCGTTGGCCTGATCCAGCCGCAGCTGCTCCACGGTCGTAGCGGCGCGGCTGGCGGCCTCGGCCTGGAATTCGGCGGGCACTTTGGTCAGGATGGTGTGGGCAATCCCACCTTTGGTCACGGCGTCAATCATGTTTTGCACCAGCTGTGGCACGGCCAGCTGGGCGAGCGTTGCTACGAGCAGGGCGCTGTAGGCGATAGTCGCCGAGCGCCGCTGCTGCCCGAGAAAGCGGATGGCGCGGCCCAGGCCACCAGGCGGCGCGTTGGTATCTCGACCACGTTTTTTCCGGGCATTAGATTCGGGTTGGGCTTGCACGATACATGTCCTCGCTGTGTAGGCAAATGATCTACGGTGAATTATTAGTTAGTTTGACTAACTAAGTATACACGCAGTTTAAGCCATGTCAACCGATTCAAGGCGGATTATTGAGCATTGGACAAAGCGTTTTTTGATCCACGAGGGGCACGAAGCGGCGGCGGGCAGCGGCTACGGAGACCTGCCGTACATTTCTGGAGATCCGCCCTCTATTTTGGTGTATGATCTTCCGGGCTTCAATCGCGGGCCGATCTCTAGCCATCCAACGAGGGTTCTATGCGTCACGTTATGACATCCAGGCCACCTACCACCCGCTGGCGGAGCTGGCTGATCGCTGGGTTTGGGCCGATCGTCGTGTTTGCGCTGGGCAGCGACTCGGCCTGGCTGGCGGCCAACGGCTTCAACGGCCAGATCCTGAGCAACATGGCCGCACCGTTCTACCTGCTGCTGCTGCTGCGCGGCCTGCGCCCCGAGCAGCGGCTGATGGCGCTGGTGTTCGTGCCATTCTCAGCGCTGGGCGAGTATCTTTTCAGCCTGGTCTTTCAGCTGTACACCTATAAATCGGGCGGAGTGCCGTTCTATATCCCATTCGGCCACGCTATTCTATTCAGCACCGGCATGCTGATTGTCGAGACCGCCTGGGTCACCCAACGCCGGCGCCAGCTGCGGATCGCCCTGCTGGGCCTGCACCTGGGGCTGTTTGGCGGGGCGCTTGTGCTGCTTGGCGACACGCTCAGCGCGGTGCTGGGGCTGATATTTGTGCTGATTATGGTCGCCTATCGTGGACGCCTGCTCTATCTGGTGATGGGCGTGCTGGTGCTCTACATCGAGCTGCTCGGCACCGCGCTGGGCTGCTGGCGCTGGGATGCGGCCCCATTTGGCCTGCTGCAGACGACCAATCCGCCGGTTGGCGCATTTGTCTGCTACGTGATCGCCGATATTGTAGTGATCCAGGCGCTGACGTGGTGGCACTGGCTGAGAGCCACACGCCGCTCGCCACAGATCGCCCGTGGCACCCGCGCCGACTACGCCCACAAGCTGGCGCTGGCCCGCATGCTTCACACCGAACAGCCGCTCGCCGCAGCACCCACGCCGACCTTGAGCGAGACCCACGCCGATGGCTACGGCGACGGCTACAGCCTTGGCACGCTCGGCCTGACCTACGCCGCGCTGGGCGACAGCGAGCGGGCGATCACCTGCTTTGAGCGCACCCGCGCTCTGGCCAGCGAGCGCAACGATGGCTACATTCAGGCGCTGGCAGCCTGGCACATCGGGCAGGAGCGACTGCGCCAGGGCAACCCCATCGCCGCCCGCCCGCTGATGCAGGAGTACATTGACTATCTGGTATCCGTGCGGCACGCTGAGGCCGCCAGCTACGCGGCTGAGCTGGCCGCACTTGAAAACAATCCGCCAGCTGTCAGTGTGAAGCCCAGCAATGGTGGTTAAACACCAACGGCCCCGTCAGCTGAATATACGCAGCTGGCGGGGCCGTTGGTGTTTTAGGGACGCTATTGTGGGCGAATGTTCCGGCTGACCACCTGGGCAGCGGCTTTGATACGCGGTGCGGCAGCAGGCTGGGTCGCGGCACCTGACTTCAGCACAATCGGTAGATATAGGCGATACGTTGGTATCACCGGCGTGACCGATGGCGTGACCGGCGTGACCGATGGCGTCACCGGCGTGGCACTCGGCGTGACCTCGGTTGCGGTTGGCGTCACCGGCGTGGCCGTCACGTTTGGATCAATCACCGTCACTGTGCCGGTCATTGCAGGATGGATCGCACAGAAATAAGGGAATACCCCAACGGTCGGGAAGGTGAAAGTAAACTGTTGTCCGGTCAAGAGTGTCCCTGAGTTCCATACTCCTGTGTTGCTTGTCGAGGTATGGGCAGCGCCATCGTTATTGGTCCAACGGACACTGGTGCCAACATTGATGGTTACATTGTTGGGGATAAAGCTAAAGTTCGAAATTGCGACATTCGTCACCCCCACCGGTGTGGCACTCGGCGTCACCGGTGTGGCACTCGGCGTCACCGGCGTGGCACTCGGCGTAACCTCGGTCGCGGTTGGCGTGACCGGCGTGGCCGATGGTGTCACCGGCGTGGTGCTCGGCGTGACTTCGGTCGCGGTTGGCGTAACCTCGGTCGCGGTTGGCGTGACCGGCGTGGCCGTTGGCGTCACCGGCGTGGCCGTTGGCACTGCCGCCACGGTGTAGCTATAGTCGTCGGGATCGTCGATAAAACCACGGACATGCTGGCCCAGTGGGTTGACATACTGCCCGTTGGCTGTTTTCAGCACCGCCGTTGCGCTACCATCCTGCACGATCACCCGATAGTAGATGGTTGTGCCGTTGGGATAGGCGGGGAGCGTGGCGCGCCACAGATCGTAGGTGCGGCTGGGCTGGTCGCGAAACGCCGCGGTCAGGCTTTTGACCCGCGTCATGGCCACGATGTTCTCCTGGCTGCCATCCCAGTAGCGAATGCTGGCGCTAGAGGCATCCAGATAGTCGGTCAGCATTGAGATCTGCGGGGCGGTGGAGCTGTCGATCACGCCGCCGGTGCCTTCCAGAAAGGCGAAGGTTTCGCCCGGCACCAGCTCGGTGAGCGGGTTGCTGGACGTCGCGCTGTGGTACAGCTGGTCCCAGAGCAGGTTATTGTCGCCGCCGGGAGCCTGGGTGGCGGTTGGCGTCACCGGGGTGGCCGTTGGAGTTACCGGCGTCGCGGTCGCAGCGGGGGTGCAGCTATTCACTGGCGACGAACTGTTGCGTGGCAGTGGTGCAGCAGTGCTGAAATCAGTGCTGTTCTGATCGGTGTCGGTGCAGCCACCGCCGGCCCGAAAAATCGCATTGGTGGTACTTGGAGCAGGCGTTGGGCCAGTGCCTTCGAAGCCGTTTGCTGTAGCGCCATAACCAACTAGATCAATAACCGAGCTGCCACTTGGGTTGGAGCCTGTCAGAAGCGTGGTGGTATTCACGAGAGCAACTTTCCCAACAGTACCACTCATAGCTATGCCTGCACTAGCATCAGGGGTTGGCATTGGTGTGCCTCCGCCTCCGCCTGCGCCTTCTTGAATCAAAAAGTACTGTCCTGGTGCAATCGAGCCATTCAAGGCCGTTGCAGCCCAGGTTGGTCCTGTGGCCGAGGCATACTGCACCGACCAGTTGGTCATAGTAACCGTCGTGCTGCCACGATTGAAGATCTCGATATAGTCATTGGTGTAGACATTTCCACCCGCGCCATAGATCTGGCTGATCACGAGCGAGGTTGAGATTGCGGCGGCGCTGCCGGTGGAGCCGATATCGATCTGGGCGGCGCTGCTGGTGCGCAGGGCCAGGCCGGCCAGGAGCGCGCAGACCAGGGCGATGGACCAGATCAGGCGGGCCGGGGCGGATTGCGGGGTGTGTCGGACCTTCATTGATGTCTCCAGTGTAAAAATGCGGTGAGCGGTGGGTGATCGTGAGCGAAAGAGCTGCGTTGCTGAATTGCGCGCCAGAGCGCCAGCAGGCTGAACGGGGGCCGGATCAAGATCTGGCGCGGTGGGTGGAATCAGGGTACCCAGCTTGACCCTGGGGTGTTGGCTAAGTCCACCAGAATCGGCTGATGGGATGAATATTTAAGACTTTGTTTGATCGCTGAATTGTAACACGTTGGGCCACAAGTGCAACTTTTTTAAGCGGCGGATCAGTGAGAAAACCCCACCGCGTCCCCACCCTCTGCTAGCGAAACCTCTGCTAGTGTCAACTCATTAATTTCAGATTAAAGCTGCCCTGTCTATATCGTTATACCCCTTTCTAAAGCCCCAAATAGCTCTTGACAGCGCGTTCGGATTATGCAGCCGAGAAAAATCCGTAGCTTTTGTGTCATTTTTTATGTCGCTTTGACAGTGGTAGCGCTCTGCTGGGGATGATGTAATAAAACCCAGACAACAAGGCGAGCTGAGCAGCGCCGCTCAGAGGAAATTCCACTCCGCCATTGAGCCGTTTCTCGTGCTCGCAATGTTGCATAAACATTTTATTTAGCTGAGGTGTCATCATGGTACAACCGCGTTCGTCCCACACTCGTTTTCGCTCGAACTGGCTTTTGATTGCGCTGGTGGCATCGCTGCTGAGCGTTTTTCAGCCGGCGACACGACCAGCCCAGGCCGCCGGACCAATCACAGTAACCAGTATCGCCACAGGCAACGATAATGCCGGCACCTGCACGCTCTACGAAGCGATTCAAACGGCTAACGATGCCAACGGCAATAATCTCAACAATGGCTGTGGAACTGGCTCGACCTCGATCCCCGACCTGATTGTCTTCAGTGTGCCAGGAGTTATCGTCGTCGATAATGCGCTGAACATCAACTCGTCGATCGCCATCCTTGGCCCAATCGCTATCAGCGGCAACAACAGCAGCCGAATATTTAATGTAAACGGGGATAACACGCTCAGCATCAGCACTATGACGCTGCAAAATGGCAAATCCGGCGGCGGCGGCGCGATTGACGTGCCCAACGGCGGCACCCTGAATATTGCCGGAGTGCTGTTTCAGGGCAATGTGGCCGAGTCCGCCAATGGCGGCGCAGTCAGCATTAGCAACGGGACCCTGCGAATTGCCGCTGGCGTGTTTATCGGCAACAAAGCCACCGGCGCTAATGGTCTTGGTGGGGCGATCTGGGTTGGCGGCAGCGCCTCCCTCACGATTGAAGCCGCAGATTTCAATGGCAACACCGTTGTGGCGAGCGGCGGCGCGATCTACAATACCAGCAAAGATGCCAGCATCGCCGATGTGATTTTCGCCGGCAACATTGCGACCGGCGATGATGTCAGCAAAGGTGGCGGCGCCATCGCCAACGGCCAGAACGGCACGATGTCGATTGTGCGCAGCTCGTTTGCCGGCAACCTGAGCCCCGAGGGCAACGGCGGCGCGATCTACAACAATACCCAGACCACCATGGTCATCAGCGATACATCGTTTAATGGCAACCTGGCCGGCACGCCGCCGTCAACCAGCCGCATGGGCGGCGCAATCTTCAACATGGCCAACCTGAGCCTGAACCACACCACGCTGCTGAATAATGGCGTGGTTGGCGATGGCGGCGCGATCGCCAACGACCGCAGCGCGGTGCTCAAACTGTACAACAGCGGCTTTACCGCCAATATCGCCAGCGGCAAAGGCGGCGGCCTGCACAACTTCAACACCGGCAGCGGCGGAACCGCCAAAACCACGGCGGTCAATACCACCTTCTCAGCCAATGTCGCCATCATGAACGGCGGTGGCGGCATCTTCAACGGCCACGCCATCGATGCGGTCACCGTCAGCAACACCATTGTCGCCACCAGCGAGGGCGGCAACTGCAACACGGCTCTCAAGACCCTCGGCCACAACCTCGACAGCGAGAACAGCTGTGGGTTCAACGGCACCGGCGACAAGATCAACGCCGATGCCAAGCTGGATGTGCCATTCTTCAACGGCGGCGCCATCGCCACCTTCCTGACTCAGAAGCTCAACGAGGGCAGCGCGGCGATTGACGCCGGCGACCCGGCGATCTGTGCGGCGGCCCCGATCAACAACGAAGACCAGCGCGGCAAACCCCGCCCGCTCGATGGCGACGGCAATGGGAATGCCCGCTGTGATATTGGCGCCTTCGAAGCCGATGAGCTGAAGGCTGGCTATGGCTCGACCCCGATTCAGCCAGGTCCGCTGACCTTCGGCAACGTCCAGATCGGCACCAGCGGCACGGCATCGCTGAGCATCTTCGAGACCGGCAACAAGGCCCTGACCGTCCAGACCCCCGTCTTCGGCGGCGCCAACGCCAGCGAGTTTAGCGTCGATGCGACCACCCCGCTGCCGTTCAATATCGCTGATGGCAGCGCCGCCAAAACCCTGAAGCTTCAGTGTACGCCGCTGGCGGCCGGCGCCCGCAGCGCCACCCTGACGCTGAGCACCAACGACCCGGACCGGGCCACAGTCGTCTACAATCTCCAGTGCAACAGTGTGACCGCACCAGCGGCGGGCTTTGGCTCGAACCCGGCGGCGCCTGGCCCGATCGCCTTCGGCGACAGCACGATCAACGTGGCCAAAGTAGTCAACCTTGGCCTCTTTGAGACCGGCAACGCAATGCTAAACCTAAGCGGCTTCAGCCTTGCCGGCGCCAACCCCGCCGACTTCAGCGTGCCGAATGGCCCAATCAGCATCAACGATGGGGCCACTGGCCAGCTGGCGGTTACCTGTACCCCGAAGGCCATTGGCATTCGCACCGCCATCCTGACCTTTACGACCAACGACCCGGCCAAGCCAACGGTTTCGTTTGATCTGTCGTGCAAAGGCATTCCGGTACCGCCGCCGTTTTTGGTGCCCGGCGCCAGCGTCAACGGTGGCTTTAACCCAACCCTGGCCGGCCCCTATGGCGTCGCCGTCAGCCCGGATGGCAAACATGTCTATGCGACCGGCAGCACCTCCGACTCGATGGTTGGCTATACCCGTAGCGCGCTCACCGGCGCCCTGTCCTCGAATCAAACATTCACCGACGTTGACCTTGATGGGGCCACCGGGATTGTAATTAGCCCGGATGGGCGGCACGTCTATGTTGCCGCCAACAATGCCGACCAGGTGGTCGCCTACCGGCGCGACCTCGATACCGGCATCCTGACTGAGATCGACACTTTCAAAGATGGCGACTCCTATATCTGTGGCATTGAACCGCTCCAGTTCTGTCCAATGGACGGCCTGGACGGCGCCTATGGCATTCGGATCAGCCCGGATGGCAAGTATCTCTATATCACCGGCCACAACGATGACTCGGTGGTTGTGCTGGCCCGCCAGACCGTCACCGGCCTGCTGTCGTACCGCCAGACAATTAAAAATCTTGCCAATCTGGATGACCCACGCGGCCTGGCGATCTCGCCGGACGGCGCGTCGGTCTATGTGGCCGGCTATGCCAGCGATACGCTGGTAGCCTTTAAACGCAACTCCAGCGATGGCCTGCTGACCTTCGCCCAAAAGCTGACCCAGGGCCAGGTGCTGATCGGTTCCCCCGCGCTTGACGGGCTGGATGGCGCGTTCCAGGTCGCCGTCAGCCCGGATGGTGCCTCGGTGTATGCCGTGGGCGCGGCTAATCAGGCCGTCGTCGGCTTCAAGCGCAATGCGCTCACCGGCAGCCTGAGCTGGATTGGCACGCGAAAAGACACCGTCAATCTCAGCAACACCACTGGCATCGCGATCAGCCCGGATGGCACACGCCTCTATGCCTCGGCCTACGCCAGCAAAACCGTCGTGGTGTTCGAGCGCGACCTCGTCAGCGGGCTGTTCGAGAAAATCCAGGTCGTCAATCGCGCCCCACTGGCCGGCACACCGGCCAACCCGGCCCTTGACGGCGCCCGCGAGATCGCCACCAGCCCCGATGGCAAGCAGATCTATATCGCTGCCTACGTCGATAATCGGGTGGTCCGGCTCGATGTGGCCAATCCCGTGCCGCTGATCGAGACGATTGCCCCGGCCTCGGTGACAGCCGGCAGCCCTGGCGCAACCATCAATCTCTATGGCGAGGATTTTATGCCGACCTCCCAGGCGAGCGCTGGGGCAAGCCAGCGCACCACAACCTTTATCAGCAGCAACCATCTGACGATTGCGCTGACTGCCGGCGACCTGGCCGCCACCGGTGAGGTGTTGCTGAGTGTCACCAATCTGGGGCCTGGCGGTGGCAAATCGAATGTCGTCTCCCTGCGGGTCGCCGCGCCCAACGACAACCCGGTTCCCGCCATCACCCAGCTGCTCCCCGCGTCGGCAGCGGCTGGCGGGGCGGGCTTCGCCCTGACGGTCAACGGCACCAACTTTATCACCACGTCGAAGGTGCGCTGGAATGGCACCGAGCGCCCGACCACGTTTGTCTCGGCGACCACGCTCCAGGCAACCATCTCGGCGCAGGATCTTGCCGTCGCCGCCGAGGCCGGAGTCAGCGTGTTCACGCCGCTCCCAGGTGGCGGCGTCTCCAATGCGGCGACATTTAGCATCCTCGGGCCAGGGGAGAATCCGGCGCCCGTGATGACCAGCATCACGCCGTCATCGGCCTGGACCACGCTGGGCAGCGCGCTGCCGAGCTTTACGATGGATGTGTATGGGCTGAACTTCCTGGCGGACTCAACGGTGCAGTGGGGCGGCAGCAATCGGGCGACCACCTTTGTGAGCAGCAGCCATCTCAAGGCCACCATCACCGCCGCTGATCTGGCCACCAGCGCCATCGTCGCTGTGACAGTAGACAACCCGGCCCCTGGCGGCGGCACCTCGAACTCGAAGACGTTCACCAACACCGTCCTGGCGGTGTCCTCGCGAACCTACGTCCCGCTGATCCGACGCTAAGCAGGTCGCTAGACCAGCGCCAAGCGCCGCGATGCTTTCCTGCATCGCGGCGCTTGGCATTTCGAATCACCAAGAAACCTTCACCTGTAGCAAGCAAACCATCTCGCCTGACCACCCCCAAATCAACTAGGTTGTAGTGGCAACACTGTGTGCGATGGCAGTCAATGGGTAACAAGGAGGTTACAGCGATGACAGTCAATATGCGGGGGAAAGTGGCCCTGGTCACCGGCGCCAGCGCTGGGATTGGCCGGGCGACGGCGCTAGCCTTTGCGCAGGCGGGGGCCAGCGTAGTCGTGAGCGACGTGGCAGTCGAGGGTGGCGAGGAGACGGTGCGTATGATCATCGCCGCCGATGGCCAGGCGATCTTTGTGCAGGCTGATGTCAGCCGGGAGTCCGATGTCGAGTCCCTGGTGCGGACCACCGTCAAGCAGTATGGGCGGCTGGACTACGCCTGCAACAACGCCGGGATCGAGGGCATCTCGCTGCCAACCGCCGAGTATCCGACCCAGATGTGGAAAAAGGTGATCGATATCAATCTGACCGGGGTCTGGCTGTGTATGAAGCACGAGCTGCCCGAGATCCTCAAGCAGGGCGGCGCGATCGTCAATATGGCTTCGATTCTGGGCACCGTGGGCTTTGCCAACGCCAGCGCCTACACCGCCGCCAAGCACGGGGTCGTCGGCCTGACCAAAGTCGCGGCGCTGGAGTACTCAGCCCAGGGCGTGCGGATCAACGCGGTCTGCCCGGCCTTTATTGCCACCCCAATGCTGGAACGGGCCGGCATGCTGGCGACCGCTGAGGTGCGCGAGATGATGGGCAACCTGCACCCGATCAAGCGCATGGGTGAGCCAGCCGAGGTCGCCAACGCGGTGGTCTGGCTGTGCTCCGACGAGGCATCGTTTGTCACCGGCCACGCGATGCTGGTCGACGGCGGGTATATCGCCCAGTAAACACAGGCGAGCCGGGGGCATCCGCGTGGCTGAGACCACCTGGCTGCCCCCGGCCCGCTGCGTTGCCACCCCAGCCGCCTGGCCTCAGGGCACAGCCACAATCCGGGTGATATCGGCGTTGGGGCGGGTTTGTTCGGCCCGCACCGCGCCGGTCACAGCGTCGAACTCAACCAGGGTGTCGGCCGGAGGAGGCGGTGCTGGACGCTGAACCGTATCAACCGTCGCCAATGTCCCCTCAGCCGTCAGCACCAGCCGATTGCGGTCGCCGGGGAAGATCGCGGAAAACTCCAGCATGATCGGATCTGGCTGAAACCGAGCGCCGGCCTGGGCCGTGACGGCGTAGACGCGGCTCCCATCGTGGCTGACCGCCAGGGTGTTGCTGCGAATCGGCCTGGGGTAGCTGATGCGGGCCGTCTCCTGCCAGGTTGTGGTGCTGTACACTCGCAGCTCGGTCGTGGCGGTGACCGCGCCAACCACCAGAAACTGCCGATCGCCGGAAAGCTGAATCAGCCCCGGCTCGATGTCGAGCAGCTGGTCATCAGGTCCAGCCAGGCGGCGAAAAGAGTTGGGATTGGAGTTGTAGGCGTTGTAGATCAGATCAAACACAATCAGCCGCGGTCCATCGATTACCCCATAGATACTGCTGGTGTTCAGTAAAAAAATGTTTTTGTTTGGCTCGTAGAACGGTACACCATCATACTTGCCTGATCTGGGATACACGGTCGTCACGTGCTCGGAACATTTGAGGTAGATGATAGTGCTGCTAGGATATGTTGCAAAGCGCACGCCGCCACAGGAGTCCATCCCCGAAACTCGAATAGTTGTCTTAGCCAGCGCGCCGGTCGCCGGATCCACAACCTGCAGCCACTGGCTCAGCACGCCGTCATAGCTCAGCACATACAGCGCGGAGCCATCGGGCGCGACGGCCAGCGCGGTCGGGCCGTTGTCGTTGGCGTAGCGCAGCGTTTGCGAGATCGGCGTCTGCCACAGCGGCGCGGCCGTCAGCGGATCGAGCGCGATCACGCTGGTCTGACCGCCGGCGCTGCCGAGGGCGTACCAGCGGCCCCCATCGGGCGCGGCAACCACGTCGTAGATCTGGGGAACCGTCAGGCTGGTGCTGGCCGCAAACTGGATCGCGGTCAGCTGTGAGTCTGGATTGGATCCATCGGGGCGGCTGAGGATCAGCAGCGACCCTAAGTTGGCCGGCGGCGCTGGCTGGTCCGTGGGCGGCGGCAGGGTGGCGG
>JACCRK010000305.1 GCA_013813565.1 Herpetosiphonaceae bacterium | reverse complement strand
AGTCCGTCTGGCCGCTGCTTGAGAAGCTGGAAAACCTGGCCATCAGGCCGGCGCGAAGACCTTGCTGCGCCGAAGAAGCATCCATAGACTCTATGACCTGGCTGTGAGCGATCCTGCATTGGTGAGCGGCTCGATCTCAAGCACCGTATTGATGCTGAGCTGAACTCTGGTTAGCCTGCCGATCGGGGTTGGCACGCCTTTCTCCAGGCGAGTTTCGGCAGCACCGACAAAGGTTCCGTTGCTGCTGGCATCGGTGATCGAGAACACATTGCCGTTCAAGGTTATCTCGGCATGGGCGCGGGAAAGCTTGGGATCGCCAGTGATCAGAAAATAGCTTTTCTGCCGATCCGGGCCTGGCTCGCGGCCGAGGACACATGGGAAATCGCTGATTGTTTCCTGGCGCTGCTGAGCGGGATCGACTGTGGCGAGCACCTTGATTCGCAGTCGTGCTGGCGGAGGCGGCGTCACTCCTGGCGTCGCCGGGGTGTGCAGCATCGTCAGATTAGCGGGCGCGGCGCTTGGGGCGAGCATTTGCGTCGGCGGGCTGAATGGGCTGGGCTGGGGTATGACATATTTCTTGGTGCGCGAGCGGCGATATTTCAGCAGCCCGAAAAGCACCAGCGCGCCGACGATCCCGACCAGAACAAACCCCAATAAAACCCAGGGCGGGCTGGAGGTTACCGGCGGCGCGATCAGCCGTTCCTTGCTCCGCTCGATCACCTTTTCACCGTCTTCCAGCTGGAGCATCACGGTGTAGCTGCGTTCTTTGCTCAGCTGGCGGAGACGGTTTGGCAGGGGTATGCGCAGCTGGCCTTCCCTGGCGACGATGGACTCGATTATTTCGCTTTGCCCGGTTTCTTTATCGGTGATCACTCCGCGAAACGCAAGAACCCGCCCGCCAGAGCCGCGGATATTCAGTTTGATCGCCAGAATATCTTCGTTCCAAACCGGCTCAACCGCCTCGATCTCAAAGTCCAATTTTGGATTGTAGGGAAATGGATTGATGAAAAGGGTGGGCTCCCCTTTGTCATTAGTAATAGTTTTACCGGTTTTATCCTGGGCCATAACCCGCAGATAGTAATCCTTCCCGGCTTCAAAGCCGATCGCCTTGAGCTCAAAGGACAAGGTTCCGCCGATGTTCTCGAACGACTGCTGGCTGGTGGAGATCAGATTGCCGCCATCGGCCCGATCCCAGACGCCCACATTGATCCGCTGCACCGACTCGGGATTGGTTATATTCAGGGCGACTGAAAAGGTATCAGTCTCGGCCAGATACACCTGGGTCACATCGATCGTCGGGGCGGGAAAATAATCCCGATCGGACGCAAAGGTGAAGGTGTGAACCAGCGGCAGCTCGCGGTCGCGCAGCTTCACCGTCAGGACGGCCTGATTCTGTCCCTGGCGCGGAAAAACATTCGCCTGCACCAAGAACTGGCTGTTGAGACCCTGCATAATTTCAGTAAATGCAGTATCAATGTTCGAAGCCTGGCTTAGAACGGAAAACGCCGAGGTCTTGGCGGCGATATCGTTGCGCCCTTCTTTGTCCTTGATGGATGGATCAACATTGGAGCACTGCTCATCGGTGCAAAACCCAATCACGAAAATCGGCGTGAGATTACCACTGGTGGCCTTGGCAATCACATCGGCGGTGGTTCGCGCATCGCAGCCATCGCCTTCGTTCCTGCCATCGGTGAAAAGAATAATCGCCCGGCGCTCCTGGGGGGTTTTATCAACTTCGCGGGCCAGATTTTCGATGACTTTATAGGCCGCGTTGTACAGACAGGTCTGGCCGTCGGGAATAGCATCGATCGTATCGATGTCGCGCTTTACCAGCTCTTTGTCGCTGGTAAAGCCATCCGACAAGGGCCGCAGCTCGGCGTCGACCGCGAGCTGGGAGAATCTGAAGACCGCGAAGGCGGCGTTGGGCGGCGCCGTGTCAATGGCTTTTTTGGCCGACTCGCGCACGGCATCGATGATTCGACGCCCGCTCCCATCCTGAACCTGCTGGGCCATGCTGCCGCTGGCGTCGATCAGCACGGCGATCTTAATCGGTGTTTTGGGATCTTGAATATCAACCGCCAGCGGGGTGGTAAAACCGCTGAGCAACTGCAGGGTGGCCGACTCAACATTAACCTGGTCTTTGGCGAGAGGCCGCCCCTGGTCATCCTGAATGGAAAAAAACACTTGCAGGTCAAGACTCGTGCTTTGCGGCTCGGCCACGGTGTGAAGCACGACAACTTGCGGGCCTTGCTGTTGAGCGTGCGCGATCAACGGCCCGATTATGAGCATACCGAGCGTCATCAAGATGATGAGGGAGAGCCTGTGTTTTTTCATCGCGATCCTCGTTAGTGGCCGAGCTTAGGTGCTCCGAATGATAAATTTCAACATAATTTGGCTATAATCCAGCGAGATCGTATCGCCGTGCTGCAAGGGATGTTTTTGGGACCCCAGCCGGGCAATGACATTCCCCTGCGCATCTTTGATCGAGGTTGGGTTCTGGTGCGACAGGCTGGTGATGTAGAAGCTGCCGTTTTCTTCGGTAATCTGGGCGTGGCGACGGGAAACATGGCTCGCGGTGGCATACGGCCCCAGATTCACCGCCAGATATTCATTGGTGGCCTGTTTGTCGGGACGGCCGATCACCGCTGGCTGCCAGTGGAGCTTATAGACTTTTCCCGAGCCCTGCTCGCGCAGATAGACGTTTTTGGTGAGCGGCTGGGCATTTTTCGGCCCTGTGGCCGCGTGCTCGTTGAGCAGCAGGTGATCATTGCTGGCCAGCTGCTGCCCGATCAGGCTGTCGTTTTTGAGCGGTGAGTGGTCTTTGAGTTTGACTAAGCGATACTCGCTGGCCGTATCGCCGAGATACTCGATTTCGCGAAACTCTTGCAACACCGCCTCCACCAGTTCAGGTGGGGTCATCGTGGGCAAGGCCAGTGCGCGCTGGGCCTTTTTATCAAAAACATCGATCAATAGTGGGATCCGGGCTGGGTTCGTCGTCATTCCAGCACCTCGCTTTCTACGTGCTTAGTAAAGAATCCAGCTCAAGCAGCAGTGAATCTCCGTCCAGAACGCCGGCCAGGGCATCAATCACCTCTTTGGGTAGGCCGCTGGCGAGCTGTTCCTTGAGCCAGAGTTCTTTCAGGAGCTTGCCCAGGAGATCCTCGTTGCTCCAGCCCACCATATCGATGCCGATCAGCTGCTCGGTGATCAGCGTAGCGGCTCCAGCGCCATCCTCGGTTCCATGGCCGTTTTTCAAGCGCGCCAGCTCCCGCTGCATGCCCCGTTGGAGCAGGCTTCGCATCATGGCGACCCTGGCGCTTTGGGCCGGTGAACCCGCTTGCTCCGGGGAAGTCACAACGGCGCTGGCCGAGCGTCTGGCCGCGCGAGCGGGATAGCGGGCCGAAATTTGCTCAACCCACTGGTCAAGCGCCTGGGCGGCCAGCTCCTCTTCATTTTCAGCATCGCCGTCGGCCACAAGCAAGGGATCGGGGATGCCATAGGGCGAGGCGACTTGAATCAGCGTGGCTTGTCCGGACTTGACCAGGTAGCCGCGGCCGACCGGCAGCTCTTTATCGCGCAGGCCCGGCGGAGTTCGCATAGCGCCAAGCGCCTGAAGCGCCTCGGCGGTGCGCAGGCCGATGCCGAGATTGGCGGCCTGGATCTGGCGCTTCAGGTCGCTGGTATCGCGCCCGGCCAGGGTGTGGGTGATGATGAAATGCAGCCCGTCGCGACCGTAACGTCGCGCCAGCGTCGCCAGGTCGCGGTTCATGTCGCGCTGGGAGCGATCGACCTCGGCGCTGAAATCATCGAAGTCGTCGATCAGCACAAACAGTTCACACGGCGTGGTCTGCGCCGCTAGCCGCTCGCTTTCAGTCTTCAGCAAGGATGCCAGCTCGGGCAGCTGTTCGGCCTCGCTGACCGTCATCACCACGTGGGGCAGGTCAGCGAGGCTGCGCTGGCCGCGATAATCGACGAACTTGCGCTGTAGATCGACCAGAACCAGCATCACCTGGTCGGGGGTGTAGCGCGTGGTCAGCGACAAGGCCCAGTTGCGCAGGGTCGTGGTTTTGCCGGCCAGCGGCGGGCCAACAATCATGAAGTGAGGGCTCATCCGTTTCAGGTCAAACATCGCCGGCTGCAGCTGGCTGTTGCGGCCGAGCACCGACTCAACCCGACGCTCGCGCGGCGGAGCGGCCTGGCCCAGCACCTCCGCCAGGGCGACATATTGATCGAGGGCGTTGATTGGTTCGGGCCGGGCGAACTCGACCCCGGCCTGCTGCGGATAGGCCCGCATTTGGGAGATCAGGCGGCGCAGCTCCGCATCCTCCGGATACAGCGCGCTGCCATCGGCGGTGAAAATGCCCACCGGCTGGGCGATGTGGAACAGCAGCGGCCGCCGATCTTTGCGAATGTAGCCGCGCCCGGGCGTTTCGCCGATCTCGATCGCCCCGCGGCCGACGATATCCATGTAGGTGTCCAGCTTGGATTGCTTAAAAGTGATTCGCTCCCCAAACAGGTTGAAGAGCTTGCCCGGCATGCTCGTTGGCACGTTGCCAGAGACCACAAATGTAATCCCGACCGCCAGCGAGCGGCGCACCAGCGACAGCAGGGTGGTTTCCACCACTGTCGGGTAATTCTCCTGTAGCTCGGCCATCCCATCGATCGCCACCAGGATGGCCGGGCGGGCCTGGTCGGGGAAACGGGTGTTGAATTCATATAGGCTGCTCACCCCGGCGTTGCTGAGGATCCGCTGGCGCTCCTCGATCATCCGCTCCACGGTCTCCAGCAAACGGCCCATTCGCTCCTCGAAGGTCTCCTCATCGGCATAGATCACCGCCCCGACATGGGGCAGGCTCTCGAAGGTGCGGAAATTACGGCCGCCAAGATCCAGTAGATAGGCCTGGAATTCGCCAGGCGAGTGATTGGCCGCCAGGCTGACCAGCAGCGTCCGCAAGAAGGTAGTCTTGCCCATGCCCGCGTCGCCAAACACCGCCAGATGGTTGCGCTTCAGGTCGAAGCGCAAAGGATATTGGGCGGCCTGGGCCGGATCGTCGAGCAGGCCGACGATTGCGGTAAAGGCGCCACCCCACTGCGTCGGCGTCCACAGCCCTTTGGTGTCGCCGTTGCGCCAGTCGGTGACGATCGGCTCAAGGACAAACGGCCGATGGCGGGCGTCGATCAGCCCGGACTCGAGGGTGAATGACTCGGGCAGAAAGCCGGGCCAGGGTTTGGGCGCCATATGGCCTTGGACCAGCTCCGATGTCAGGGTGACCACCGCGTCATACAGCTTCGGCACATCGGCATCGGCGGATTTGCTTTCCACCGGCGGGCGATCCGGCCAGCGCACTGCCATCTCACGGGTATCCGGCTGATTCTCTCCGGTGTACGACATCTGGACCAGCTCCAGGTTCTCGTTGCCGACCTGCAGATAGCCGCGCCCTGGGATGCCGTTGGGCAGCAGCGCGGCATCGGGACGGCGCAGCAGCTCGCGGCTGGTGTCCATCTGCTCCACCCGCAGGCACAGCCGCAGCTTGATGTTGGCCCGCATCTGGTCGGAAACGCCCTTTGGCTGCTGCGAGGCCAGGATCAGGTTGATCCCCTGGGCGCGGCCAACCCGCGTGATGCTGTCCAGCTGATTGCGATACTCGTCGTTCTCGCTGATCATCTCACTGTATTCATCGATGATGATGAACAGGTAGGGATAGGGCTCAAGGGTTTTGTGCAGGCCTTTGCGCCGATACTCCACAATATCTTTGGTGGCGCTGTCGGCGTTCAGCTTCTGACGCCGGTCGATCTCCGCCTTGATAGCGGTGAACATCCGGTCGACCGCCGCTCGATTGAGGTTGGTGACGATATCCACGCAGTGGGGCAGGCGCTCGAAAGGCTTGAAGGCCCCGCCGCCCTTGTAGTCAACCAGCACGAAGTTGAGGGTGTTGGGCGAATAGTTCAGGGCCAGGCCAACGATTAGGG
>JACCRK010000255.1 GCA_013813565.1 Herpetosiphonaceae bacterium | reverse complement strand
CCTCTGTATTGGTTGGTATGGCCGATGGGGGCTGCTGCGTTGGAACAAGCGTTGCCGTAGCAGTGTTGGTTGTTGGTGTTCCTGTGCGCGTTGGTGTTCCAGTGCGCGTTGGCGTGCCCGGCCCGGTCGTCGGCGTAGCTGTACGCGTCGCAGTCCCAGGCGTATTTCCAGGGCGCGTCGGTATCGGCGGAATCGGGGTTGGTTCGCCTGGCGGCAGCGGTGCAGTAGGGCTGCTGAAAGCCGGCTTAGTTGGATCTGCCGCTGTTGGTGTCGCCGTGACGAGCGCGCCTTCATTTGGCTGCGTAACTACACTACCGGCCAGGAGGGTTGGTGAAGCGGTCGCAGCAACCGGTGTGCTACCAACACCGTTATCACGCGTTGGCGTAGCAGAGGGCAGAATTTCAATCACACCAATGGCAACTGGGGTCTCATTTGGGTCAAAGAGACCCTCGCCGCCTGGCAGATCGCCTTCCTTGCTCTTAATTGCCTCCTGCCCAAGCGGAAATGGCGCTACGCCCTCCCAGGGCTCATAGTTGGCAAAGGGCGGCAGCAACACTTTTGGTCCAGCAGCGTTGACCGGTGTGGTAATCCGTAAAATCAGGATTGATGCGCAGCAAATCACCGTCAGCACCGCCAGCAACACAATAAACCCAATTCCAAGCAGAATTCGGTCACGGCCTTCGCGTTCGTCTACGTTATTCGCTGATGTTGATCCTATCATTACGGTGCCTAACGCTTGCAGCTTCTTATGCTGGGTTTATGCGGTTGTTACCACGCCATATTCTTGCGATTGCAGTTGCTGGTCGCTGACTGCGGGCAGAATAATTGAAAAGGTTGAACCAGCCCCAACATCGCTGGTGACCGCGATCCGGCCGGAGAAGCCTTCAGTAAGTTGTCGCGCAATTGCTAGCCCCAGACCCACGCCGCGCTCCTTAGAGGTAAGGCCACTTTGCTCACCGCCGCGTTGAAATCGGGTAAACAAACGCTGCTGATCGTTGATAGCAATGCCTTGACCGGTATCAATCACATCGATCCTAACCTGATCATTGTGTTTTGCGGCCCGAACAGTAATCGAACCCTGCTGGGTATAGCGTCGGGCATTGTCGAGCAGCTGGACCAAAATAATTTTGAAATGATCACGGTCAACATTGATATAGGGTAAATCCAGCGGCACATCAACGTTGAGCTCAAGATTTTTGCTCTCGATCGATTTGCGGGTGGCGCCGACCGCCTGATCAACCAGCGCAAAGACAGGCTGTGGCTGCGGCATTGCGGTCATGGTGCCCGCCTCAATACTGGCGATAATAATGACATTCTGCAAGACGTCGACCATGGTTTGGCCCTGTTGGCGAATTGTGCGCATAAAATCCAGCTGCTCATCGGTGAGATCGCCGGCAAACCCGCGTAGCAGCAAATCGGCATAGCCACAAATCGATGTCAGCGGCGTGCGCAGCTCGTGTGAGATAGTGGCGATAAAATCCGTCTTGGCCCGATCCATCTCACGCTCGGAGGTCACATCGTGGAGCACTAGGACCTCGCCGGAGCTACGTCCATCCTGGCTTTCAACTGGCGCCGCACTTAAGCTTAAGATGCGCTCGCCGCTGTGGTAGAAGGTTGTCGTGCTCCCGCTGGCAAAGATCTCGGCGCTGCCCTGGATTGGGGTTAGCTGAAGCTCCTCAAACGTGCGGCCAACCAGCTCAGGGGCTGGTGTGTTGAGCATCGTCGCGGCGGCGCTGTTGGTCAGCATAATCTTGCCGTCGCTATCAAATACCACCACGCCATCGGCGATACTTTGCAAAATCGCCTGTTTGCGGACCGCCTCATCTTGAACGGTTGAGTACAGATTGGCATTTTGCATGGCGGTTGCGGTCATGCTGGCAACTGCCGATAGTGGCTCGCTCAAGGCTTGTACATTGAGCTGATTAGTAGCTGATGCAACCGTCAGGATCCCGATTGATTGCTGTTGAGTGCGGAGTGGCAGGACAATCCGGGCGTTTGGCGCAAGCTCGGCCAGAGCATAGCGAATCGCCTCATCCTGCTGAATATCAACCACGCTGGGCAAGGACTGGAGCGTCGCTGGCGAAAACGGATCATGGATCTCGGTCTCTGTATCGACTGTATAGTGTTTCCACTGGCCGTTGGTGACAATCATTGCGTTGAGCTGAGCATCGGGCACAAGCCGGGTGACTGCGGCGGTGGTCTGCTGGAGCACCCCGCCAATCGACAGCTCGCTGCCCAGCCGGCGGCTGGTCCGGTACAGATCGAGCAACCGATCGGTCATATCATTGAGCACACCGGCAAGGGTGCCCAGCTCATTCTCGCTGGTGACAAAACTGCGCCCTTCAAGATCGCCGCTCTTAATCCGCAGGGCGGTTGTGACGAGCTGCCCCAGCGGGGTTGTAATGCTGCGGGTGACCTGGAGACCAGTCCAGATTATCAGTGAAAGGGCCCCAATGATAAAGACACCCACCGCCAGGCGGGTATTGATCCATACATTATCAATGTCACTGCGTGGCAGTGCGACAGCGAAGTAGCCATCGAGATTGCGCCGAATCCGGAGCGGACTGTACATCACCTGAAAGGCAATCCCATCACGAGTAACACTATCGACCAGGGTCTTTGTATCTGATTCTGGATCTTGCTGAAGGGCTCTCAGGGCGCTGATTTGCTGCTCGTCAAGGGTCAGGTCGTTGCCATCAGTGTTGGGTGGATAGCTGGCAAGAACATTGCCTGCCCCATCAAGAATACTGGTGATGGTGGCATTGTTACGCGGTGGCAGCTCATTTTGAACCACGCTATCCAGTGGCTCGGCATACATTATTGCCCCGACAATCCGTTCGCCGCCGCTGGGCGTGACATATTTTACGGGTGCGATCACAAAAAACATGGTATAGGGTGGATCGGTGCCAAACTCCAGCAGGCTGGCATATTTATCGCCATACTGGTCTTGCTCACCAGTCAGGACCGCCTGAACGATCTGGACCTTGGCCAGATCTGAGCTGCCGACCACCGAGGAGCTGCGCTCAAGCACCTCGGGCCTGGCGATATCAACAACGACCACCCCATTGAGATCGAAGGCGATCACACGGGAGGGATTGTAGTAGCTAAAGGCAGTCAGCGCAATCTTCTGAATCTGGTCAAGATCACGCGCTGCAAAGGCATCGGCAGTGCTGGAGATATTATCGGTAATGTTAGGCCCGGCCGAGACCACTGGTCGGAGATTATCCAGCAGCCGCGACTCGAGCGACTCCAGCCCGAGACCGGTATTGGTGGCGCTGGTCTGGAGCTTTTGATCGAGCTGTTTTTGCAGGCTGTTGGCGGTAAGCCAGGTGACACCAATTCCAAGCAACCCAATTAACACTGCCGCTAGAAAAAAGAAGGGCAGTGTAATTGTATAACGAATACGACTTTTAAATTGTCGCCGAATTTGCTTGAACATTAAGTTACAACTTATGCTGGAGTGAAAGGAATAGTGAAGGAGAAGGTGCTACCCTGGCCTTCAATACTATCGACCCAAATTCGTCCGCCGTGGGCTTCAGTTGCAAGCTTAGCAAATGTCAGACCTAGCCCCGTACCTTTTTTTTGCCCAACCTGCACAAATTTATCGAAAATGCGTAATCGATATGTCTCAGGAATCCCCGGTCCCGTATCGATCACACTCCAGCGTACTGCCGGGCTATCGGGCTCATCGTCAACGAGGCGAACTTGTACCGATACCGACCCATTGACAGGCGTGAACTTAATTGCGTTATCGAGCAAATTTTGCAGGACGCGTACCAGCTTATCCTGGTCTGCATCGAGGATAGGCAAATTTAGGGCCATGTCTTGCTGGAGATCGATGTTGAAGGTTCGCGCTGAGGTAACCAGGCGTTCCATGCCGCGTTCAACAATCTCATAGACCGAGCATGGTGCCCGGTTGAGCACCAGTTCGCCAGCTTCCATCTTGCTGATATCCAGCAAGGTGTTAATCATGCCAACCATTTCCTGGCTGCTGTTATTCGCAATATCCAGCAGCTCACGCTGTTGGTCGTTGATTGGGCCGGCAAAGCCACGGCGGACCATTGTCATGCCATTGATAATCGCCGTCAATGGAGCGCGCAGGTCGTGGACCAGCATGCCGGTGTAGTCCTCGCGGATACTGGCCAGCTCACGCTCCTCAGTGATATCGTGGAACACAATCAGCTTGCCAATCTGCTCGTTGTTGGCGTTGAAGACCGGCAGATTGACCTGGCGCACAAATCCCGTATGCGGCTTAAGAATCTCAAGCTCAATGATATCGGGGTTAACATTTAGTGGCTCGCTGATCGGACGGGTGCGCTCGAGGATCTGGTTTAAGATCTCTGAGCCCTGCTGGCCGACGAGCTTATGCCACATCAAGCCAAATAAGCGCTCGATCATCGGGTTGGCGGTGACCACCACATCGTCCATATCAATCGTTAAGATGCCATCCTCGGTCGAGTTGAGAATTGCCTGGAGGCGGTTGCGGTTCTGGGCGACCTCCTGGAATAGCGTGGCATTATCGATAGCGACGGCGATTGTGTTGGCCATAGCGCTCAGGCGGGTCACATCATCGTTATCAAAATCGCCCTCAACCTTATTGAGCAGCTGGATAACGCCGATCTCACGCCCTTTGACCAGCATTGGCACGCACAGGCTGGAGCGCGTGATAAAGCCAACATCCTCGCTGACCTTCTTGTAAAAACGCGGGTCGTTTTGCGCATCGAGCACGACCACCGGCTGCCGGGTGCGAATAACCTCGCCGACCAGCCCCTGGCCTGGTGGGACGCGCACGCCAGCCAGCTTTTCGGCCCCGGCCTCCAGCGTCATCACAAAGACCAGCTCATCGGTCTGCGGATCGAGCAGCAGCAGCGAGCCAGCCTCAACGCGAAAATACTCATTGATCTTTTGCACCACCAGCCGATAGACCTGGCGGGGATCGAGCGTTGAGGTAATTGTGGCCGCAATATCATTCAGGGTGGTAATTTCCTGATCGCGCTGGTTGGAGCTGGCCTGTAGGTCGATGTTGGCGATCGCCAGGGCTAGCTGCCCGGCGACGACCTGGGCGAAGGCGTGCTCCTCAGCCGACCATTCGCGTGACTCTTCACTGCTGGCCAGCTCCAGCACGCCCAGGGTGGTTTTATGCGCGGTCAGTGGGAGGAGCAAGACCGACTGAAAGCGAGCGTAGGGGCCATCTGTCTCCACCAACGCTTCAGCCTGGATAACCTGCATTTCAGCGGTCTGCAGCACCTGTTCCAGCACAGGATTCAGCACGCTGGTTGAGGGCGTGCCATTCGGCTCAGGCACGCTGACAACAAAAGGCTGATGGCGCTGATTGAGGACAATCACCCGCACATAATCAACTCCAAAGTGAAGCGCACAGTCACGTACGACGATGGGCAACCAGTCGGATAATGTTGTCGCGTGAGCAATTGTTTGGGTCAGCTGTAAAAGCCCCGCGCTGCCAAGTCGTTGATCCTTCTGGGAGGAGGCTACCACTACATCAGCCATAATTTGCCATTCTTCCTTCGATAATGCTTCGCAAAATTATACCGTATGCAACCTATGCTTCGCAACTCTATTGGTACTGTTTTATAGGTACTATTACCCGTTATAAGCCCTTTAAACTCAAGACGCACCGCCGATGCGGTACGTCTTGATTGAGAATGATGCCAGATGTATTACCAGAGAATCAGCGGTAGCTGGTGCTCGGCGCTTTTTTGAGCTGCCTCGCGCAACGTACGGAGTGCCTGCACAGCACCATCCACACTGTCGCTCCTGACATTGCTCAAGAGACTTTCCAGATCGGTCAGCTCGCGGATCAAGGCGACCGATGAGCCAAATGAGACAACATCTTCATCATTCCAGTCTTCTTCTTCAGACTCTTCGCCTTCGTAGCTCAACCAGATTGGCTCGGGGAAGTCGACAGGAAGATAATAGCCGCCTTCGCCCTGATGGTTGATCAGATGGACAAACTTGGTCTGCTGGACACCTTCCCAGATATCGGCCAGCAGTGGGTCGACTTCATCATCGTCATCATTGCTTGCGGCTAAACTGTTCAGGTCGTTGCCCTTTTCCGAGTGGGCGGCATACCGCCGCAGATTATACAGATCGGCAAAGGAGTTGATACCACCAACCCATACCTCGCTGCCTGGCATTGCAACCAGATCAACCTCGATGCCTTCTTCGCGCAATAAATCCTGGACATCTTCAACCCAAGACTTCTCTTCCTCAAACATTGCGCGGTCATCTTCCGGGCTGACCGTAATCATAGAACCAACCACGAGATCGAGCTCGTGTGAAGACATGCCATCGGACATGTGAAACTCCTTAAGTTTAAATGGACACGCTTTGCACACTGCAAAGACGTGTCCATTATACCACGCACCTCTTAGGCGTTAAGCACAACCGTGCCGGCGGCTTTATTGAGCAAGGTGTGGCGCTTGTGCTGCCCCAGGAATCCGAGCAGCAGTCTGCTGCGGTCAGGCGCTTCTACAGGCCTCGAAATGCCGCACGGGTAGTTGGTAACACAAGGTAAACTACAATCGCAATCGCAATCAGTAATCCAACGATGTTACTGGCCTGAGCGTTGCCGCCGCCAAGCATGCCTAGCACGGTCGTAATAATATTAAGGCTGTAGATAATAATCGTGGTGATCTGAGCCCACGTTTTCATCCGCCACAGCCCGATTCCCAGGGCAATAAATAAGGCAACAAACAACAGCAGGACAATCCCGATAGCCACAAAAATCCCGGTCGCCGCTCCACTATTGAACCCACCTCCTGACCCGCTAACTAGGTCGGCAAGAACACTGCCGGCAAAAAACGCTATGAGAGTCAGCAGTCCAAGCAATCCGGCCACAATATATTGCCAGACGGCAATGATTGATACTCCCAGCGGGCGCTGGCGCACTACAGCAACGGGAGTGTAATAGCCTTGTTGGCCATAGGCTACTGGTGTCTGGCCGTAGGGCTGCTGGCCGTAGGGCTGCTGGGGCTGGCCGTAGGGCTGCTGGCCATAGGGTTGCTGGCCATAGGGCTGCTGGCCCTGAGGTGGCTGCTGACCATAGGGCTGCTGGCCTTGCGGTGGCTGCTGACCATAGTTTTGTTCGGGCTGGCTGCCATACGGGTTGTTCGGATCCTGGGGTGGATAGGGATTGCTCACGATGTAGCTCCTTGAATAATCACTAAAATTGAAAGCAAGAAAGTGTCATACGACCATTACTGTATTAGCGACGAAATGCCGCCCGTGTGGTTGGCAGTGCCAGGTAGACTACGATCGCAATCTCGATTATTACCCTGACTAGATCGCTGCTCTCCAGCTCACCACCCAACGCGAGAAGAACATTCAGGGCAATAAGGATGCTGTAAATAATAATCGTGGTAATGTGCGCCCACGATCGCATCCGCCACAGCCCAAGCCCGAGAGAAATAAACAAGGCGACAAACAAGACTAAAACAAGGGCTATGACGATAGCCAGACCACCGACAGATCCGTCAAAAATCTCATCAAGCTCACTGCCGGCGAAAAGTACGACTAATGTTATTAATCCAAACATTCCCGCAATGATATATTGCAGGATAGCAATGATTGACACACCGGTTGGACGTTGGGCAACCATAGCGACAGGCGTGTAGTAGCCCCCATAGGCCACTGGCGGCTGGCCGTAGGGCGGCTGGCCGTAGGGCGGCTGACTATAATTTACCGGCGGCTGGCCGTAGGGCGGTTGGGGCTGACCGTAGGGCGGCTGACTATAATTTACCGGCGGCTGGCCGTAGGGCGGTTGGGGCTGGCCGTAGGGCGGCTGCCCACCAAGGGCCTGAGTTGGGCCAGAATAGGGCTGCTGGTAGTTGTGCTCTGGCTGGCTTCCATACGGATTATTTGGGTCCTGGGGTTGATACGGATTGCTCATCAAGGTCTCCTTCAGCCTCTGGTGCAATGTGCCAGGTGTTAATCTTCATCACGGATAAATAAATTCAGCACAATACTGATCAGCGAGATAATAATTGACCCAAACAGGGCTGGAATAAAGCCATCGACATAAAAATTCAGGCCTAAACTTTGGGCAATTGCTGATGTGAGCAGTAGCATAGCAGCATTGATTATAAAAATAAACAGACCCAGGGTCAGCAATACCAGCGGACATGATAAAAGTTTGAGGACTGGGCGAATCAGCGCATTGACCAGGCCAAAGATGAGGGCGACAGCCATGAGGCTGACCGGATCAATGTTGAGCGCATTGTTGGCTTCGCCGCCACTAATGCCTGGCACAACCATCACGGTAACCGCGATCGCCACGGCATTGATAATCCAGCGCAGTAAAATCTTCATTCAAATCTCCTACCATACCTCAAAACCGGAATTGCCCGGAATTGCTTTGGGGAATGGCGCCTATTATCGCATTAATCAATCGCTAGATACAAGTGCCGCCTGAGGCAATGACCGTTGTACGCAGAAGATGGCTTACAGGTTGCTGCCATATTTTGCAGAAGCTCAGCTTTCTCGTACAATGGCATATCGTAACGCAAGCAATCATAGGAGGCCGCAATGGCAAAGGCTGGTATTTCCACACGTGCCGATAACTACGCGCAGTGGTATCTCGATATTGTTGACAAAGCTGATCTCGCGGAGCCATCGGGCGTGGTCCGTGGGGCGATGGTGATCAAGCCCACCGGCTATGCTGTCTGGGAGGGGATCCAGCGTGGGCTGGACCAGCGCATCAAGGCCACCGGGCATGTCAATGCGTATTTTCCGCTGTTTATTCCACAAAGCTTCCTCCAGAAGGAGGCGCAGCATGTCGCGGGTTTTGCCCCGGAGGTTGCGGTGGTGACTCACGCCGGCGGCAAACAGCTCGAAGAACCCTACGTTGTGCGGCCGACCTCGGAGGCAATTATCGGGCATACCTACTCGCGCTGGATTCAGTCGTGGCGCGACCTGCCAGTGCTGATCAACCAGTGGGCCAATGTGGTGCGCTGGGAGCTGCGGCCCCGTCCCTTCCTGCGCACCACAGAGTTTCTCTGGCAAGAGGGCCACACCGCCCACGCTACCGAGGCCGAGGCTGAGGCCGAGACTTTGATGATTCTGCACGATGTGTATGCCGATTTTGTCGAAAATGTGATGGCCATTCCGCTCTTTCGTGGCCTCAAAAGCAAGCGCGAGACCTTTGCCGGCGCCCTGCGCACCTATGCCATCGAGGCTATGATGCAGGACGGCCGGGCGCTACAGTCGGGGACCTCGCATAACCTGGGTCAGAATTTTGCCCGTGCCTTCGATATCACCTACCAGACACCGGATAACCAGCGCGAGCATGTGTGGACCACGAGCTGGGGTGCTTCAACCCGCCTGATTGGCGGGCTGATTATGGTCCACTCCGATGATGATGGCCTGGTGTTGCCGCCACGGCTGGCGCCAATTCAGGTCGTGGTCGTGCCAATCTACAAGACCGAGGCCGAGAAAACCCTGGTGATGGAGGCTGTTCAGCGACTGACCGGGTCGTGGGCTGGCCGCTTTTCCTTCAAGATTGATGATCGTGAGCATCTCTCCCCAGGCTTCAAATACAACGAGTGGGAGATCAAAGGGGTGCCGCTGCGGGTCGAGGTTGGCCCCAAAGATGTGCAGAAAGGCTCGGTGGCGATCGCCCGCCGCGATATTCCCGGCCGCGATGGCAAAGCCTTTGTGCCCCAGGATGGCCTCGCCGAGCGCATCGCCGACCTGCTGGAGGAGATTCAAACCAATCTGTTCGAGCGCGCCAGGCGCTATCGCGATGAGCGCACCATTGATGTGACGTCGTATGGTGAGCTGGCCGAGGCGGTCGAACAAGGCTTTGCCCGCGCCTACTGGGCCGGCAGCGATGCCGATGAGGCCAAGATTCAGGACGATCTCAAGGCAACCATTCGGGTCATCCCCTTCGATCAGCCTGAGCAGGCTGGCAAGTGTGTGGTGACTGGGGTCGAGACAACCCGGCAGGTGCTGTTCGCCCGCTCCTACTAGCTGTGGGC
>JACCRK010000253.1 GCA_013813565.1 Herpetosiphonaceae bacterium | reverse complement strand
TCAACGAGCCACCGCTGGAGCCAGCGCAGACGCTCCTGTACGAGCGGATCGTCCGGAAACCGCTGGGCAAGTGTGGTCGGCGTAAATGCTGGGAAGGGTGCGTCGAATCCCATAGATCTGCTCCAATCCAGGCATTGGTCAGCTGCAGCATGCGGTTAAAAGCTGGAGAGTTAACCAGTTTTGCCATGATCGACGGGTAGATGTGGGGGGGGCTAGATAGGTTTTAAGGCAGTAGAATGCCTTAAATGGAATGTCAAAAATCTGTCGTTTTTTTGCTTGTCACCACATGGTAAAAATGTTTTAATACATGCAACTGAACCGGCTCCATTGGGTAACAACCAGCGTAGTATACCAGGAGTGGAGTTGGATATGCAAAGGAGCACGGATACCATGATCACATTCAATCGGGTAAAGGTAGGACTGATAGTCGCGCTTTTGGCGGTCATAGC
Organism: Herpetosiphonaceae bacterium; assembly: GCA_013813565.1. Classification (GTDB taxonomy): domain Bacteria; phylum Chloroflexota; class Chloroflexia; order Chloroflexales; family Herpetosiphonaceae; genus JACCRK01. Next base: position 17,269 of record JACCRK010000253.1, on the reverse strand, counting down.
AACAGCGGTAGGCCCAGCAATTTCCTATGCTGGTTCGTATGTGTGTTCCGGGAGTATGTGTGGTCGTCGGCAGGCCCAGAACTCGACCCAAATTACGATCCCCGTCGGTAGCACTAATTACCAACTCAAAATGAGCAACTACGTTCAATCCGATACCTCTGCAGCGGCGTGGGACACCTTGAGAACCTATGTGAGTGGCTCTCATAACTCATCCTGGAACGGAACCAACACAGCCACGATCAGATCGAGCACCAGTGTCACCGTCGAGGGCACTAGCGTCCAATTCTCAGGCAGCTTTCCTTTCGGCTTCTCAGGCAGTGTCAGTAGCGATAGGACCACTGTCTACCTGACCAGCAACACTGATACGATCGGTAAGTCGCGTACCATGTCGTACAACGGGCTCTACTTTATCTCTAAGAACGCCTTCGCCAATATCAAGGCGGTGCGCCAGTATGATACGGATAGCTATCAGTTTGGCTCGACCACGCGGGTCATCAACTGCCCGGTCAATATCACTGGGTCCTCGGGCATAGCGTGGCAACCATAAGCATTCCTGCCCGGCGCTCAGGCCCAGCTGTGAACGTGACCGGGGTCAGCATGACCCCGGTCACGCGGTGTGAGGAGGAACCTACGTGATGCAACAGGTCAATGGAACACGCACCACGCGCTCCCGAGCGCGCCGGGTGCGTGTACTCGCGCTTGGCGGGCTGGTGGCGATTGCCCTTGGACTCGCAGGCCTACTGGGGGGGCTGGATTGGGTCGGGGGGGCTTCCCAGCCGACCATCGTGATCCAACCCCGGCTCGCACCATCAGCACGGACACCGGTGGCGTTCGGCGATGTGACGTGGCGAGCCGAAACGGTGGCACTGTTGGACAGAACACGGCGCTGGGATGGCCTGCCAACGGGTGACGTGGGACGGGCAGCTCAGGGAAGGCTGGATCTCTACGCAACCTATTACGCGGTGCGCGCCGCTACCCAGCTTGGGGAGCCAATGCCGCATGCTGAGGCAACGGTGCGCCGCCTTCAGGAGAGCCAGGGACCGGATGGTCATCTCAGTTGTGAGATCGCAGGCCAAACGGCAGATGGGACGACGACAGCGGGTGATCGGGTTGGGTGCATCTTCTACACGGTGGAAACCCTCGCACTTCTCGGTGCCCATCTCCCAGCGCCCGCCCCCGTGATCCAGCAACTCCAAGCGCTCCAAAGTCCTGCGGGACCCTTTGCTGAGAACGAAGCCGACCTTGCCCAGATGCTTGGGCGTGCCCCTGCCCTGGAAACGGATTTACTATCGACGTGGCAGGCGGTGCGTGCGCTTGCCACCTTGAAAGCCCCACTCGTTCACCGTGAGTCGCTGACCGCTTGGCTCGGCACGCAGTGGGCGAACGATCCGTTATTCGATCAGGACCCGAATAACCTGACACTCATCGTGGGCGTCGCCGATACCCTCCGGGACCTGGGATCCGATGTAGGGACCCTCCCCGGTCAGGTCCAACGGCGGCACTGGGCTGAGAGTCTGCAGGCTGTGGTCGTAGAGTCTCCAGCCCTTGATCTGTTCCTGATTCAGGGCTGGCTGGCGCTGCTGCATGACCTCGGCAGTAACGATCCTCTGCGCCGACTGCACCAGAGTGGACTCCTGGCCCGGCTCACGGCGGCCCAGGAACCTAATGGTGGATTCACGACGGCGACCGGCATGCCCGGCGATTTCCAGGGGCTGGCGCTGGCCCTTGATCTCATGAATATGGCGCACCACCCCGTTCCCCGGGCTGAGACGATGACTGCGTTGCTTACCCGCCATGCCCTGCCGGGGGGTGGCTTCTTGGGGGTGCTCCATGGTGGGAGTGTCAGCCCGGGTGGGGTCAACAAAACGTTGGAAATCAATGCGCTGCTTGGCGGACCGCCAGAAGCACCAGCAGCACTCCAGGGCTACGCAACAGCGTATCTCACAGCGCTCCAGGAGCAGGCCAAGCAGGAGGGTGCCGGGGTGGTCGCGCTTGATGATCTGTATCAAACGGCGCTGCTGGCCGACCACGCGGGCGTCGATCGGGCCGTGATCACCCCGCTGATCACCCACCATGCCCTCACATTCCTCGCGACCCTAGACGATGCCCCAATGTTAACGGACGAGCACCTGTTGCAGGGCTATCTCCTGAGCCAACTCGTCCACTTCGATGCCCCGAGTGCCGAGGTCATCAGCACCAACCTCCGACGTGCCCAGCAGGTGGACGGCAGTTTTACAGTCCGTGGTCAGCCGTCGCTGCGTTCAACGTGGCTCGCGCTGCACACCTTGGCTGCCTTGGCCATGACCCTCCCCCCCGAACAGCAGGCCACCACCGCTGCCTGGATTAAGCAGCAACGTACCCTGGGTGCAGGCTACCATGAAGTCGGAGCCGAGGAGCCAGACCTGTTAGCAACCTTTTTTGCGGTCGATAGCCTCAAACTGGTGGCACCGCAGGAGACAATCGACCCTGACCTGCAGCGGTGGATCGCGGAATTGCGCCTGCCACAGGGTGTACGTATACAGACCCAGGACCAGCAGCCGAACCTTGCAGCCACCCTCTATGCCCTGCGCCTCCAGTTGTCAGTGCCGGTGCAGAGTAAGTGAATAATACCGACGAAGAATTGACCTACCCCCTCGCATGATCGTACGCTCGTAGTGCTGAGCTACAGGAGACGACCATGATCACGAGTAGGCACCGTGCATAGGATCGTGGAATTGCTCGCGCAAGGAAAGTCGGTAGCGGCCATTGCCCTGTGGTCTGCGCGCGAAGGAGGGGTCCATGTATTGTCCACGGTGTCAAGAAGTAGGGGCATGACCAACAATCGCACGATAAGCGGCAGAGTAAACATAATGAAGCAGTATGCTATGGACAAACGTGTAGTATCAGCTATTTCGGGCGGCTTGGTGAGTGTTGGCCATATCTGATAATGGATTGAACAAGCGCCATGTTCGATGTCTGATACCATTTTAGTAGAAGTGTATTTAGCTCACTGGAATGCCAAGAATTCGATCCATTGCCGCTGGCCGCACGAATGTTGGTACTCCCCCATTTAGGGCAGTAGAAAGCGCTATTCTGAAGATGCGTTTCAGATTTTAGCACCTGAACACAGCGCCGGGATGGATCTTGTCTGAGAATCATCGTCCGAGAATGTCACCCAAGGGTTCAGACTGGCCAGGAGAGGAGCAATGAGCATCACTCGTCTGAGAATCGATATCCGAGACTGCCCCTCTCAGACGAAGGTCCCCGTTCATGGCGCTGCTGATACCGTGCCGCTGGCTCATGGATGGGCAGAGAGTCATCGTTGCGCGGCAAAACGCCGTCTGAGAATCTCGCCGCAGGCGAAAAACCGGGTTCTTTTTCACGATTCTCAGCCCCTGATTCTCAGACAAACCACCAACTACCGCTTCGTGTGGAGCAACTACCCTCGAAGCCTGGTGCATTTTATCCCTTTAAGATGGCATATTCATGAGACACCCTTAACGGGGATTTTCCCAAAAAAATGCTGGCACCCGGTATCCTGACTGAGCATTGGCACTCGACTCATTGTTCAAGGAGTATGGCCCATGACATCTTCTTCCAATCACCCACTGCGGACCGCCCATAATTGGAAACTTCCGACCAGGCTCGGCACGACCGGACTCTTGTTGGTTAGCCTCCTCGCCGCGCCGACCCGCGAGTCTGGCCCACTGGCCCTCCTGGCGTTGGCGGGCGGCGGGCTAGCGCTGGCTGTGCTGACGTTCAGCGCCCTGGCCTCCCTCGCTCGCCAACGCCAGGGCGTGCGGCCCTGGTCGCGACTCAGCGTACGCCTAGCCCGGCTAACGTTTCTGGCCGCGCTCGTGCTGGCCCTGCTGGTCGTCGGCCGCTCCACCGCCGCCGCCGGGCCCAGCGGCGCTAAAGGCGGCGTGCCGGGCACCGTCAACCAAAGCATGGGCACTTTTGGCACCGACATCCCGTTCGCCGTGCCGGCCTACCACGGCCTGGAGCCGGCCCTGGCGCTCAGCTACAGCTCGAACAACGGCAACGGCGTCGTGGGCGTGGGCTGGTCGCTGCGGGCCACCTCCTACATCCAGCGCACGGGCGGCCCCAACGGCGGCGCACCGACCTATGGCGCCGGTGACAGTTTCACCCTGGACGGCCAGGAACTGGTGGCGGACACCAGCCTGGGCGGCACCCACAGCACCAGGGATCAGAGCTACCGGCGCATCGTCCGCGACGCCGCCAACAACCGCTGGACCATCTGGAACCCCGACGGCAGCCGTATGACCTACACCCAGCTGTACCTGACTACGCGCGGCCCGCTGCGCTGGAGCCTGGAAACCTTCAGCGACCCGGTCGGCAACGCCGTCAACTACCGCTACTGGTGCGATCCAGGCGCCGAGTGCTATCTCGACTCGATCATCTACAACGGCACGGCGATCACGTTCTTCTACGAGACCCGCCCCGACCCGATCAGCTATGCCCACGGCGCCGGATTGGCGGCCATGCGCTACCGCCTGCGCACAATCGATGTAAAGGTCAGCGGCCAGCGCGCCCGCGCCTACGCCCTCAGCTACGCCGCCAGCCCGGCGACCGGCCGCTCGACGCTGCGCTCGGTTCAGCAATTTGGCCGCGACGCCAGCCTGAGCGCGGCCGGCGCGGTCACCGGCGGCACGGCTCTGCCGCCGATCAGTCTGGCGACCACCAACGCCGCTCCGGCCGGGGCGTTCTCGCTGACCGGCGGGGCCGACAGCTGGGGCTGGGAGCCAAACAACCTGTGGTTTCCCGGCGACGTCAACGGCGACGGCAAAAGCGACTACATCTACATCGCCCGCCACGGCCCCCACGACGGCTACACCTACGACCACGTGGCCCTGCACACGGCGCTATCCAACGGCGACGGGACCTACGCCTACCACGGCCAGGACACCAGCTGGGGCTGGGCGGTCGCGCCAACCTCGCAGTGGATGGTCGGCGATGTCAACGGCGACGGCAAAAGCGACCTGATCCTGGTCTTCAACGCCAACGGCCAGGTGCGCTTCCACGCGGCGCTGTCGAATGGCGACGGCACCTACCAGCTGACCGCCCAGGATGTTGGCTGGGGCTTCGCCGCGCCCCCCAATCAGCAGTGGATGGCCGGCGATGTCAACGGCGACGGCCGCTCGGACTTTATGATGGTCTACAACGCCGCCGGCCAGGTCCGGCTGCACGCGGCGCTGTCCAACGGCGATGGCACCTACAGCCTGACCAGCCAGGACACCGGCTGGGGCTTCCACCCCACGCCAACCTCGCAGTGGCTGGTCGGCGACCCCAACGGCGACGGCCGCTCGGACTTCCTGATGGTCTACAACCACAACAACCAGGTTCGGCTGCACGCGGCGCTGTCCAATGGCAATGGCACCTACAGCCTGACCAGCCAGGACACCGGCTGGGCCTGGACGGCACCGCCAAACGAGCAGTGGATCGTGTCCGACATCAACGGCGACGGCAACAGCGACCTGTCGATGATCTACAACGCTGGCGGCGCGGTTCGGCTGCACGCGGCGCTGTCCAACGGCGACGGTACCTACGCCCTGACCAACCAGGATACGCCGTGGAGCTGGAGCGACAAGCACCACTGGATGGTCGGCGATGTGAACGGCGACGGCCGCTCCGATGTGATGATGGCCGGCATCCACGGCCCCCACGATGGCTACAGCGGCGAACACGTGGTGCTGCATACCGCCACATCCAAGGGTGACGGCACCTACGTCTTCAGCGGCCAGGACCAAGGCTGGGCCTGGTCGAAGTACAGCCGCTGGTTCCCTGGCGACATCAACGGCGACGGCAAAAGCGACTTTATGTTTGTCTACCTGCCCTATCATGTCGCCACGATCCAGGAGACCGTGCAGGTGCCGGTCGACGTCGGCGGCGCCTGGGAAGGCATCCACACGGTGCGGGGGGTGCGCGCCAACGGCGGCTCGATCGAATTCAAGGTGTTTCCGCCGGGGAGCAACACCATGGGCTGGGTAGGCTTCCCAATCGCGGGCGCGGCGCCAGCGGGCGGCTGGGAGAAAACCGGCACTGCCTACTGTGCGGACGTCATCTTACGGGAGATCAAAGGGGTGGGCAACACCCTGGAAGTCACCATCGGCAGCCGCAAAACTATCATAACGCTGGGCGGCAACATCACCGCGGCGGGCACGATCAGTTATGGGGGCAACGACTGTGGCAACAGCGGCCGAGTTGGGATAAGCGGCACCCAGGGCGCCCTTGGGGTGACCTATAGTGGCTGGACGACCTGGGGTCAGATTACGCTTACGCGTCCCGAGCAGCGGTCCCGGCAGATCGATGTCCCCGATCCCCTCCGCTTCTCTGCCGCCCTCAGCCCGTCAACGACCCCCGATTTGCTTCAGACCATCACCAACGATATGGGCGGCAGCACGACGGTGGCCTACCGCCCGGCGACCGCCTGGCCTGCCAACCAGCTGGCCATGGGCATGGTCTGGCCGACCGTGTCCAGCGTCACCACCCGCGACGGGCGCGGCGTAGACCAGACGACCAACTACACCTACGCCGGAGCGCGCTACGATCGCCCGGCCAAACGGCTGCTCGGCTTCGCCAGCGCCCAGACCCGGATCGTCGGCCAGGATCAGGTCCTGGAGTCATCGTTCCGCCAGACGCCGGCCTGCCTCGGCCGCGCCGCCGAGCAGACGATCAAGACCAGCGGTGGCGCGCTCTACCGCAAGGTCGTGACGACCTTCAGCGAGCAGTCCAGTCCGACCTATGTTTGCCAGGCCAGCGCGGTCGACGAGTACACCTACGAGCGCACCAATGCGCCGCGCCGCACCCGCCAGGAGATCACCTACGGCGCTTTCGGCAACCCGATCCTGACCAAAACCTACGGCGACTATGCGGTGAGCGGCGACGAAACCACCACCCAGGTTAAGTTTTATCCCAACCAGAGCGCCTACATCGTCAACCGGCCGGCCGTGACCACGATCTTCGCCGGCCTGGGCGTCGCGGGCACCCGGCTGAGCGAGACTCGTCACTGGTACGACGGCGCGGCCAGCCACCAGGCGCCGCCGTCCCGCGGCCTGCAAACCCGCCTGGATGCCTGGCTCAACACCAGTAACAGCTATGTCGCCACCACCTACGCCTACGACGCGTACGGCAACCAGACCAGCGCCACCGATACGCTGGGCCGCACCAGCAGCACAGCCTTTGATCCGACCTACCACATCTACCCAGTCACCCTGACCAACCCGCTCGGCCACCAGGTCACCCAGACCTGGGATACGACGCTGGGCCGGGCCACCGCCACCACCGACTCTAACGGGAAGACCACGGCCACCACCTTCGACGCGCTGGGCCGACAGGTTCTGGTGACCTACCCCAACGGCTCGACTGAGGCAACCCACTACCTCGATATGGGTAACCCGGCCAGCCAGCGCATCCGCACCGTCCTCAGCGACGGCTCGGCCAACGGCCTGTGGTCGGAGACCTACCTCGACGGCCTGGAGCGAACCTGGAAGGTGGTCAAGGAAGGCGACGGCTCCGGCGACATCGTTCAGCTGACCGTCTACCAGGACAGCACGGCCAACGCCTGGAAGGTTTCGCTGCCCTTCAAGGCCGGCGCTGCGCCGCGCTACGTCGAGAACACCTACGACGGCCTTGGCCGGCCGATCAAGGCGACCTACCCGGACGGCGCGGCGACCCAGACCGAGTATCGCGTCGGCGCCGTCCAGGTGACCAACGAGCTGGGCGTTCGGCAAGAGCGCACCATCGATGCCTTCGGGCGCACGACGGCCGTGATCGAGTGGAATGGCTCGGCCAGCGCCACCACCGCCTACCGCTACGACGCCCTCGGCCGCCTGGCCAGCATCCGCGACGCCGTCGGCCGGTCAACTACGCTCGGCTGGGATAGCCTGGGCCGCAAAACCACCCAATCCGACCCCGACACCGGCACCTCGGCCTACGCCTACGACGCGTCGGGCCAGCTGACCGCCCAAACCAACGCCGCCGGCACCACGATCAGATTCGCCTACGACGAGCTGGGGCGGATGCGGACACGCACGTATCCCGACGGCAGCACGGTCGGCTGGACCTACGACAGCGCCGCCGTGGCCAACGGCAAAGGCCGTCTGGCCGGCGTGACCTACCCCGGCGGCGGGCGGCGGATCAACGGCTACGACTCCCAGGGCGCCGTCGCCAGCGAAACCCTCAGTGTCGGCGCGACCAGCTATACCTTCTCCTCGACCTACGACCAGCTGCGCCGCCTCGCCAGCGTGACCTACCCCGGCAACGATACGGTCAGCTACAGCTACGACAGCGCCGGTCGCCTGCGCTCGGTCGGCGGCTACGTCGATAGTTACGCGTACGACGCCGCCGGAAATATGCTCAGCGCCACCTACAGCAACGGCGTCAGCGAAACCTGGACCTACGACGGCGCCCGCCAATGGCTGAAATCCCACCGCGTCGGCCCGGCCAGCACCCCACTCTACGCAATGAACTACAGCCACGACACCGCCGGCCGGATCACGGCCATGACCTCGCCGACCAATCCGGCCGGCAGCCTCAGCTTCAGCTACGACGCCCTCAACCGCCTGACCGGGGTCAGCGGCGGCCAGACCCAGAGCCTCAGCTACGACCCGACCGGCAACATCACCGCCAACTCGCAGGTCGGCGCCTACGCCTACGCCGATGCCAGCCACGGCCACGCCGTCACGGCCGCCGGCGCCCAGACCTACGCGTATGATGCCAATGGCAGCTTACTGCAGGGTGGCGGACGCACCTTCACCTGGACGGTCGACGGGCGCCTGAAGAGCGTGGCCCGTAGCGGCCAGACCACCAGTTTCCTCTATGACGAGGGCGGCATACGGATCAAGAAAAGCGGCCCGGCCGGTACAACCCTATACTTTGGCGCCCTGGAGGTGCGCAACGGCCAGGTGGTTAAGCTGATCCGGGCCGGCAGCACGCTGGTGGCCGAGAAGGCCGCCGACGGCAGCAAAACCTGGTTCCACCACGATCAGGTCGGCTCGGTGCGCCTGATCACCGGCGCCGTCGGCGCGGCGGTGGGCGGCTACGACTACGCGGCCTTCGGCGCGACCGTGGCCAGCCGCGGCGCGGCGACCAGCCCGTTCAACTACGGCACCCACCGGCTCGACGCCGAGACCGGCCTGATCTATATGCAGGCACGCTACTACGACCCGGCCATCGGGCGCTTTATCTCGCCCGACTCGCTGGTGCCCGACGCGCACAATCCGCAGGCGCTCAACCGCTACACCTACGCCATGAACAACCCAATCTCCTACAACGACCCCGACGGTCACTTCTTTGGCGCGATCTTCAAGTTCATCGGGCAGGCGTTCAGCGCCGTCTTCCAGGGCATCACGGCCAACCTGAGCTTCAGCGGGGGCACGCTGTCGTTCGGCATCGGCGGCAATCTGGGCGGCGGCGGCGGATCATTGCACCTGCCGCTGCTCAACGTCAATCTGATCCAGCCCCGGTCACACGCGGCCGAGGTGGTCACCACCGGCGGGATGTCCGCGCCCAATCTGTTTGCCAGCACCAAGGGTGGTGCGCCGGGCAACGCACTGGTGGGTGTGTACAGTGCCAATCAGCTGGCCAGGCTGGTCTTCCTGGGCTACAACAACGGCAATCCCGGCCCAATCTCGATCACGCCGATCATTCTGCACCGGGGCAACGGCCAGACCTTCGATAGAAATACCTATCTGGTCACGATCTCCGGCACCGAAGATGTCTCCGGCCAGGCGACCGGGTTTTTCACCGATTTCCAGTCCGGCTTCAACTACAGCAACCGTCTGGTGAACGGGGTCAAGAACGCGCTCGACGCGTATGGTGTGAGCAACGGAGCCAACCTGGTGCTGGCCGGCCACAGCCTGGGCGGCATGGCGGCCCAGCAGGTCGCCTCGGATACGTGGGTCAAGCGGAACTTCAATGTGCTGCATACCGTTACCTTTGGCTCGCCGCTGGTGACCAACGGCCTCCAGGGCCGCGAGGGCGCCACCCAGCGTCTGGGCGATACCAGCGACCTCGTGCCCTACCTGAGCACCAACACCACATTGGGGCCGCGGGTGCTCCAGGCGATGGCGGGCCTCAACCGCGAGGACGGCGGCTATGGCCGCGCGAACTTTGTTGAGGCGCATGTCGACAGCTACACGCGCCCCGAGGTCTGGGGCCACTACGATGCCCTGGGCGTGCAGGACGGCAGCTCCTGGATCGAGTATCATCGCAACCAGCGTCAGTTCTTTGCCGCCCCTGCCTATCGATAGGATTCAAGGTTCAGGCTAAAAGAGCGCATTGTTTAACGTGGAGACGCCGCAGATCGTGACAAATACCATCACGATCTGCGGCGTTTCTGCGTTGTAGGGGTTCAGGCACACTCCGTGTACAAAACGCAACAGCATTATAATCACGCTCATGAACCGCCGATACCCGTCATAATCAGTCGCTCAAGCACCCTAAAACCGCTGATAACGAGGCCACGTGAGCTAGCCTGGTGCACCCAAAAGAGGGGTCGCATGGCCATTCGGCCAAAAACGGCCCCAGGATTAATAAAAATCACGGTATTTCAGGTGGTTTTCGACCGCTAGCCGTGGCTCACTCAGGGCGAATCCTAGTATCAGCGGTATTTTGCTCGCATCTGAGCGTTCCATCCCTCGCTTTATCAGCGGCAAGGGCAGGTATTTGCCACCGATATCGAGGAGTATCGGTCGTTCAGCGCAATAGGCACGCCAAAAACGGTAAAAACCCTTTAATGGAGAGATACCGTATTGTTTGTCAAGGACCATTTTTGTGATCCACACGTCATCGTCATCGGCGGCCGCCGCCGCCAGCACGCATCCCAGCAGCGCAGTCGCGCTGCCGTGCTGCGTGCGCCATCCCCGCCCGTGATCACCGCTGTCCAGCGTTACGCCGTCAGGCCCTGCTGGGGATCAAAGGGTCGCCCTTTCGTCACCACCGCCCAGGCCAGGTGTAATAATTTGCGCGCTGCTGCACACTGAGCCACCTTGAATGGCTTGCCGGCGGCCAGTAGCCGCTGATAGAACGGCTGAATGAGCGGATTATCACCCAGAGATACCGTATTGTTTGTCAAGTACCACTTTGGTGATCCACGATTGATCGTTATCGGCGGCCGCCGCCGCCAGCACGCACCCCATCAGCGCAGTCGCGCTGCCGTGCTGCGTGCGCCATCCCCGTCCTCAATCATCGCTGCCCAGCGTTACGCCGTCAGGCCCTGCTGGGGATCAAAGGGTCGTCCTTTCGTCACCACTGCCCAGGCCAACGTCAGCAGCTTGCGGGCGGCCGCACAGTGCGCCACCTTGAACGGCTTGCCCTTGGCCCGCAAGCGCTGGTAAAACGGCCGAATCAGCGGGTTCGCCCGGGCCGCACTCAACGTGGCCATATATAATGCTGCGCGCAGGCGTCGATGTCCGCCGCGCCCGAGATGGGAGCCGCCACGCACACTGGTGCCCGATTCGTGCGCCATCGGGGCCAGCCCCGCGTAGGCAGCGGCCGCTTCTGGCGTCGGACAGAGCGCAAAATTCAGGGTCGCCACCAGCAGCCAGGCGGTCGTGGTCGGGCCCAGGCCCGGAATACTGGCTAACAGCGCGGCCGACGCGGCCCAGGCCCCATCCGTCAGCACCTGCGCGATTGCCTGGTCGAGTTCCCCAATGCGCGTATCGAAGTCGGCAATCACGGCGGTAAACTGGGTGAGCACGGGGGCAATGTGGACCGGCCACTGCTCCAGGGCATGGCGTTGGTTCCGCGCGTGCTGGCGCATCTCCATGAGCGCATCACGGGCGACCAGGCGCTGACGCAGCTCGTGATACACGGCCGGCGGTGGGGTCCAGGTGCTCGGGTGGCGTTCCTGGGCAAACTGGCGCAGCAGCAGGCTATCGTGCGGGTCCGTTTTCGGCCGACGCGGCAAGGATTTACTGAAATTGGCGATTTGGGCTGGATTGATCACGGCGACATGATAGCCGTGGTCGTGCAAAAACACTGCCAGGGCAATCCAGTAGGAGCCCGTCGCTTCCATCACCACCAGCACCGTGGTGGGATCGGGCAGCACGGCCCGGAGCTGCTGGTCAAACAGCTGATAGCCGGGCGTGGTTTGATCGAACTGGCGTGGTCGGGGTGGATCCCCAGGCGACCACGTCGCGGTAAAGGTCTTGGCGGCGATATCGATGCCAACGAAGCCGATAGACTGCGGATTCGGCATAGCACACCTCCGTGAGGAGCCGTCATTCACCGGTCAAAGCGCGTCCGTTCACGAGGACACCCAGCATCAACCCTCGTACTCGGGGCATGACCAACATTGACACTGTCGCCGAAGTCCTCGCCAATGCCCCGCTACGCGGTTGACGCCCGTAACCGTGCAAACGGCGATCGACGGGTTGCCGCCCGTGGCGTCTCTGCCATCCATGCGCTGACCCGCACGAGATTCAGGGCCGCTGCCGTGAGCACGTGCTGAAGTTTCGTCTTGGCCAGGCCGCGATACCGGGCATGGCGCAGATCGCAGCGCCGAATGCCTTGTGCATGCGCGCTTTCTACCCCAGCCCGCAGCGCATACTGCGCTTCAAAGGCCGCCGTCGATTGGCGCTGCCGGGCCGTTTGCATCGCTGTTTCCTCGGCGTGTGGCTTGAGCAAGAGCTCGCGGGGTTGCTCCTTGCCCCGTTTCGTGCAATGACTACGATACGCACAATCCCGACAATCGCGTTTAGCCCAATGCACCACAAAGGCGTACTCCTTGGGCGTGCTGGCATTGGAGGTCCATGAGCGGCTGACCACGCCCGCCGGGCAGGTCACCTGGCGATTCTCCCAATCGACCCGAAAATCCTGTTTGGCAAAGCCCTTGCCCGCGCGCCCTTGCCAGCTCGCATCCTCGGCAATCGGCCCTTGCAGATCCACCTGATAGGTGGTGGCACTTTCGGCCAGGTTGCGCGCGGTCGTGTAGCCGGCATCCAGGAGGTGGTCGGCCGGGAGCAGATCCTTGGCGGCAAGCGCCTGATGAATCGGGGCGACGACCTGGTCGTCAGGGACGGTGGCGATGGTCGTTTCGACATGGGTGATCAAACACGGCCGCTCCCGATCACAGGTTTCGGTGAGATGGACCTTGTAGCCTACCCAGTCGACACTGCGTTTGGTTGCATAGCGCGCCTCCGGGTCATACGGCGAGGCGATCTGCTGACCCGCTGGTGGGAGTGTGGTAACGGCGCGGAGGGTGAGCGGATCTGGCGGCTCGGTATACTGCTCCCGCCACACCTGGCGCAGGGTCTGCACCGCCGGAATGGCGTGCAGATAGGCGGGCGCGGACGAATCGTCAATCCACGCCAAGAGTGAGCGGCCGTCCTGCCCAATCTCGGTGGCCAGGGTGGTTCGCGCGCTATCGGCCTTGGGCAAGCGGTAGTTCTCGACGCGAGCGGCATAGCGATCATACCAGTCGGTCGGCACGCGCTCCTGGAGCCAGGCGGGCGCGACCACGGCAAGGCTGTTGAGCGCGGCCCGCATGGTTTCGCCGACGCGTTTGAGCCGATTGAGTGACCGCACCGCCGCGAGGACATGGGTGCTATCGGTGCGTTGCTTCCCGCGCGCCTTGAGAAGTCCCAGATCACGGAAATGGCCGAGCAGCGTATCGAGGAGCAGGTGTTCCGCACCGCCGGCGATGAGCCGATCGCGAAAGGCACCGAGCACACTGAAATGAAAGCCGGGATCGGTTAACTCCAAACAGAGGAGATATTTCCAGTCAAGGCGGGTGCGGACCGCATCGGCAGCCTGGCGATCCGACAAGCCTTCGGCGAACTGCATGAGGGTGGTGAGCGCGAGACGGACGGGTGCTTCGGCGGGCTGACCGTGCGATGGGAAGAGCGCCGTGAACTGCTGATCGGCGAAAATGGTGCCGAGCGCATCGTACATCCGGAGATAGACGTTGCCCTTGGGAGTGGCCGGGCGGGCGACGCGGGCGGTGTCCTCGGGAACCAGATAAAAGACCTGCGGACGAAGGGACATGGCAAGCCTCCTTAGCGACAGCCGATAACAACCGTCGTGACGATAGGCGATCGTCGTCGGATTGTCAATCTGGCGTGCAGCGAGGCGCTGAGTGGGACTTCGGCGACAGTGTCAATGTTGGTCATGCCCCTTTAATTGTATTCACAGAGCAAACTCCGCCACGCGCTGGCCGCGTTGTCCAGGGTTGATGGCTGGTTATTTGAGTTGATAGGGCTCGTCCAGCGGCGGGCCGGTCTTTCCACACGCTGGATCGTTGCCGAAGCTGCCATCGGCCTGTTTGATCAACGAACACGCGAGCTGAAGGCTCCGTATAGATGCGGACCCGCGCCACCGCCCAATCTGATCTATCTCGTATGACGCAACGAAGCCAAACACTGTACGGGCGGTGGAATGGCGCAGCTGGACCGTCACAGTGGCGGTCCCAGTGGCCGCCTGAAGCGCGGCGGAATCCTGGCTGCAGATCAAGAGCCGATATCCCGGGGCGGTTTCAAACGTGAGTGCAAAGGGGAAGGTGCACTGATCGTACGGTGCCTGTGCAATGCCCTGCATCACGAACGTATCGATCGTCGGTGGCGGTGCGCTCCCACAGCCTACGATGAGCATGAGCAACGCACAAACGGCGGGAAACTGTTTCTTCCAACGCCATAACGGCTTGACGTACCTCACATTACACTCCTTGTCGTCTGACGATTGGGGGTCGTGGACATGGTCGGTATATTACCCTGGATGGAGGAGTACGCGCCGCTGCAAGAGCGCAAACCCAGCTCGACCATATGAACTGCGCTTGATGGCTTTGATCTTATTCACAAAGCCTTCGACGACCCCATTGCTCCAGGGCAGGCTACAGGCGTTCGCAACAGCGTCCGCATCTGCGGCAAGGCCATCGACAAACTTTACAAGCGCGGTGATCCCACTGGCGCGGACTTCAGCTTGCCACGCTGCCAATCGTTCGACGCCGCCTTGCTCGCGCAGCAGCGTGCCAAAGCTCTCTGCCAACGTCATCACCTGGTCGATGGTGGGATCGGTCGCCCGCAGCTGTGCCAGGAACGCGGTTTGCGCTGGTGTTCGCGCCAGTGGCGGACGCACGATCATCAGCGCGGTACTCCGCGCCGTTGGCACTTTGGTGAAGATTGTGGTCTGCGCCGTCACCCGCTGCTGGGATACATTCCGAAATGCCTGAAGATGGCGTTCCACCGTCCGGATCGACCCTCCATACCCCCGCTGCTGAAGCTCACGATAAAGCTGGGTGGCGTTTGTACAGCCGGCATTCCATCGATCACTGAGGTAGGGGAGATAGGGGTCCACGAGGGAGCGCCCACGAGCACGGCGGCGCATCGGTGGTGGCACATCCGATTCTAGAAGCCGATAGACCGTGCGTGCGCTGATTCCGGTCTAGCGGGCGATCTGCTCTTTGCCATACCCGGCGCGCAGCAGTGTCCAGACCTCGGCATGCGCAGCGACGCGATGATGGTGCCGGACCACACGTTCAGGGTCGAGCGTCGAGGTGGACGGTGTCGGTTGGTTGGTCAGCGCTGCCGCCGCGCACCGGAGGTGCGTGACCTGATAGCAGAAATACCGCTCCAGGGCTTCAGCGAAGTTTTTCTGGAGATGAAAGCGGTCGGCCACATGGATGGCGTGCGGGACGGCGGCCTGCGCCGCATCGCGGTAGATGGGTCCGCGATCACGGGAGACAATGGTGATGTCGGGATGCTGCTGGAACCAGGCGGTGGCCGATTCCACGGACCGTTCAGGGAGCAAGGTGAGGACCCGTTGCTGCTCCAAGTCGACGACCAGCGTGCCGTAGCGATTGCCTTTTTTCCAGGCCCATTCGTCGATACCGACCGCCGATACCGGCCCTTCTGGTGGCAAGGGGAGGCGCAAAACGCGACGAATAATGGTTTTAGCAGAGGTGGGCAACCCGATGGCAGCCAGGACGCGCGCAGCATCGGCGCCCGATGTGATAACGCCGATGGTTTGCAGCAGGTGCGTCGTGCGTTCCGTCATTCGTCCATACGGCTGGACGACATCAGGAAAACGTTCGGCGAAAATGCGCTGCGAGCATGTCGGCACAACACAGGTCCATTTGCGCACGCGGAGGTGCATGATCAGCGCCCGCCCGCTGCAGATGTCAGCGCTAACGTATTTGTCTTATTTCTGCTAGCCCGATCAGGGTTCTGTTTGCCAGAGACCCGGGAACGCTTCAGCCTCAGCTCTCTCTCTCACGGGCGATTCGTGCATCGCGTTCTGCGGCATTGCAACGCCAAAAATCGGTAGAATCCGGAGCATCCAGGTTGGACACCACGACCACGCCAGTATGACCGAACGGTGCAAGAACGCCGAAAAAGGCCATCAGCATTCAGGGGACAAATGTGTTTAGCCATGACAGCAGACACCATCCCGGAGAGTACGGGAATAGCGGCTATGGATACGGGTACCTGGCGTTCCACAGCCCGGACAGGCTGCGGTGGCAGCGGTGGCGACGACATGTAGGGTAATGATCTGATCATCGAAGGTCATTGACTCAAGGGCCAGGGTAGATGGAAGGGCAAACAGGGCCGCAAGGTCGCTGAGGCCTGCCTGCGAGGAGATACTGTGTAACATACCATAAAGTATACCATTCTCACCTCGCCGGTGCCTAAGACACACCGAGAGTGTCCAAGAACCCACATATCTTGGCGGATGCTCGATCACCAGGTGCCCGAATGGCATCGTGTAACACAGGACGTTATGCCATGGACTTGGACAGCGCACATGGGCTCTTTCGGTCTTTTGATGATCCGGGCCTGGTGGCGTATCATCTCCCACGTATGTTTCGTGTGAGGAGCCGTGATGGATCTGGTTGCGCATCTCCTGCCGGACCCGACAGTGTTGGACGCCCAGGACACGACCGTCATTGCCGATCCGGCCCTGATCACCCTGACCGTGGTGAGTCGTCAGCCCACGAGTCTCTGTCCGCGCTGCGCGACCCCAGCCACCCGCGTCCACAGTCGTTACTGTCGCACGCTCGCCGATCTGCCCTGGGCAGGATACCGGAGTCGTCTTCTCCTCCATGTCCGCCGCTTTTTCTGTGCGCAGCCGGCTTGTCCCCGCAAGATCTTCACCGAACGTCTCCCCAGCGTCCTCGCGCCGTGGGCGCGGCGCACCCACCGCCTGGTGCGCGCCCATCAACAAATCGGCCTGGCGCTGGGCGGCGCGGCCGGCGTCCGTCTCGCTAACGCGCTGGGGTTTGACGGCGGCGTTGATCTCCTGCTCCACGCCATACGCACCGCGCCGCTGCTGGCGT
>JACCRK010000251.1 GCA_013813565.1 Herpetosiphonaceae bacterium | reverse complement strand
GTGTTCGCTGAGCACCGCCATGCCTGAGCCCGACGCGCTACCGCAGCGTCAGGATAAAGTTGCGCACCTCGTAGCCGGCGATCAGGTCATTCCAGGTGACCGAGGGCTTCTGCACCACCTGCAGGTCGAGCTTGAGCAGCCGCTGGAGGAAGATATCGGTCTCCTGCAAGGCGATGTAGGCGCCAGGGCAGCGATGGTGGCCGTCGCCAAACGCCATCACCGCCGCGCCGGCCCGCTCGTTGTGCAGCTCGCGCTGTGGGCAGATCAGCAGCGGCGATTCGCCGACAACCGTCTCGTCAGCGTTGATCGCATACAGATGCAGGTTGACCAGGCTGCCCTCGGGGATGGTGTGGGTGTCCGCGCCAGCCTCGACCTCAATCGCGGCGGTGGTGCGGCGGTAGAGATTACCGACGACCGGCTCAAGCCGCAAAATCTCCTGCAGCAGATCCTGGCGCTCGTCCTCGTCGCCGCCCATGTAGCGCTCGCGCAGCGCCGGCTGCTCCAGCAGATGCCAGGTGGCGATGCTGATAAACTCGCGGGTTGTCACCATGCCCGCCGCGCCGTACGTGATACACTCGGTCAGGATCTCGGCATCGTTGTAGCCCAGCCCCAGCAGGTGCGAGATCACGTCCTCGCCGGGGTTTTTGCGGCGGGCCTCGATCGCCGGCTTCACATCAAGGTAGAAAAACGCCAGAACGCGGGACTGACTGCGCACCGCATTGATCAGCAGCCGCGGGCTCCAGCCAAACGTGGTCGCGTCGTTGGCGAAAAAGGCGTTCAGGCGCCGATCCATGCCGGGGATCCGGCTGTTGGTCAACCCAATTACCTCGCCGGCCACGCGCACCGCCAGCTTCATCCCCAGCAGGCTCAGATCGATCTGCCGCTCGCGCTTGGCAACCTGCAGCAGCCGCTCGGCGAAATCCACCATCAGCTGGCGGTAGTTCTCGCTGACCGCCTTGGGCGTAAAGAAGCGCGCCGTCTGCCGACGCTGATCGTGGTGTGGCTTGCCCTCCTGATACAAGATCGGCTCGCGCATTCGAGTTGAGACCCGCTCGATCAGCTCGGCCTTAAATCCGGCCTGTTTGGTCGCCGAGCTGCGCAAAATGCTGCGGGCCTGATCGTAGCCGCGCACGTGCCACACGCCCGCCGCGTCACGCTCCAGCGGTGCATCGAGCGGCTCAATCGTGCGGGCGGTTTTTTGCTGGCGCAGGGCGCTGTGGTCGATCGGGCAGCCGCCCTGGGATGGCGCAGTACTTGCAGGTGCCGGCATTGCTTCGCTCATCGAGTGTTCCTCATCTTCAAAATTCACCATTATTTAGGCCAATGACTGGTTTTATGATATAGAATGTATCATAAAACCAGTCATTGTCAAAGCTATCCTGGCTGGGCGATAATAGGCGCAGCATCGGCAATCCTAGGTGTGAGGAGACAGGCAGTGAAAATGAACATGCAAGATCGGCGGGTCAAACGCACCCAGCAGCTCCTGGCCGAGGCCTTGATCGCGCTGACCCTGGAGAAGGGCTACGAGGAAGTGACGATTCGGGACATCAGCGAGCGGGCCGATGTTGGCTACGCGACCTATTTTCGGCACTATCCCGACAAAGATGCCCTGCTCACCGACGTGCTGGAGGTCGTGCTGGACGAGCTGATCAAGCTCCTGCAACAGCCGGAGCCCAACGCCGATCCAGCGCTGGCGGGGACGATTCTGTTTCACTATGTCCAGCAGCACAGCCAGGTCTGCCAGGTGCTGCTCCAGAGCCGGCGCTCGCTGGGGCTGCTACAACGCATTATCGGGCTGGGGATGGACAATATCCTGAGCGACAACCCGGCGCGCGAGGGCAGCCTGGTGCCGGTCGAGATCGCCGCCCACCATCTGGTCACCGCAGCGATCGCCCTGATCCAGTGGTGGCTGGACAACCGGATGCCCCACCCGCCCGAGCGCATGGGGATTATCTACCGCGAGCTGATTGTGCGCCCGACCTATCTGGTGGCCTTTCAGGGCATCGAGCCGCCGCCCCGGCTGGCGCAATAGGAAATAGGAGGTGATCGATGTCCGGATATCAGGTTCCGCCCGATGGCCAGCCCGAGTACCGCGTGCCGGTAGCCGCCAGCGCGGATGGCGATGGCTGCCCCCAGTGTGGCAGCCACGCATTCTATCCAAACCCCGAGAATCTGCTGCTGCGCATACCGCCGCACCTGCAGATTATGCAGTGCTCCAGCTGTGGCACGCGCTATCGCATCAAGCCAAAGGCACTCACCTGGCGTGGGCTGGCCCACGAGTGGATGGTTCTACTCGGCATTGCGCTGGTGGTTGCTGTGCTGCTGCTGCTGATTTTCTAGGCCGCAGCTAGCGGCGTAGCAGGCGCAGCCCGTTGGCCACCACCAGCAGCGTACTGCCCTCGTGGCCGACCACGCCTAGCGGCAGCGTGACATTGCCCAGCAGCGCCGAGACCACCAGCGTCGCCATCACCGCAAAGGCAAAGATGATGTTCTGGCGAATAATCCGCCGGGTGCGCCGCCCAAGCATCAGCGCGTCGGCGACCTTGAGCAGATCGTCGCTCATCAGCAGGACATCGGCGCTTTGCAGGGCTACATCGGTGCCAGCCACGCCCATCGCAATCCCCAGCCGGGCCGTCGCCAGCGCGGGCGCATCGTTGATACCATCGCCGATCATCGCCACCGGGCCATAGGAGGCCTGGATCTCGCTGATCAGGCGGGCCTTGTCGTGGGGCAGCAGCTCGGCGTGAACCTCATCGACGCCCAGCTGCGCCGCCAGCTGCTCGGCTACGTAGCGATTGTCGCCAGTCAGCAGAACCACCCGCTCGACCCCGGCGGCCTTGAGCCGGGCCACAGCCTCGCGGGCGGCCGGGCGCACGGTATCCTCCAGCGCAATCAGGCCCCAGACCTGCTCGGCGCCGACAGCGATCACAGTGCGCCCATTGGCCTCCAGCACCTGCGCCCGCTCGACGACCGCGTCGCCAAACAGTGCCGGGCGGCCAACCCGCACCTTCGTGCCGTCCACAACGGCCTCGGCGCCAACCCCGGTCAGCGACTTGAAGCCGCTGGCGGGCCGCAGGCTGATACCGCGCTCCTGCGCCCCGCGCACCACCGCCTGGGCCAGCGGATGCTCGGACAGCACCTCGATCGCGGCCGCCAGCCCCAGCACCTCCGCGGGGGAGCGCTCGCCCAGCGACTCGATGATGGTCACGCCAGGCTGGCCGGTGGTCAGGGTGCCAGTTTTATCCAGCGCCACGACCTTAATCGTCGCCGCCGCCTCCAGATGGCGCCCGCCTTTGAACAGCACCCCGCGCCGGGCGCCGCTGGCCATCGCCGAGAGCACCGCCGCCGGGATTGAGATCACCAGCGCGCACGGCGAGGCCACGACCATCAGGGCCATGGCCCGATAGAACGTGGTCTTGACGCTCCAGTCGAGAAACAGCAGCGGGATGGCAATCGCCAGCAGCGTCATCACCACGACGGCGTAGGCGTAGTACTGCCCGATCACGCGGTCGGTGAAGTCCTGCGACTGGGCTTTCTGCTCGCGGGCCTCGGCGACGGTCTGGACGATGCGGGCCAGCGTTGTGTCGCCGGCCGGCGCCCGCACCTCGACATCGAGCGCGCCGACGGTGTTGAGCGTGCCAGCGAACACCGCCGCGCCAGGGCGTTTCTCGGCCGGCATCGGCTCGCCGGTGATCGCGGCCTCATTGACCGCCGACTCGCCGGCCCGGACCACGCCGTCAATCGGCACCCGCTCGCCAGGCCGCACCCGCACGAGGTCGCCCACCTGCAAGGTCTCAACGTGAACGCGGCGGGTCTCGCCATCAAGCAGCAGGCTGGCCTCGTCGGGCGCCATCTCCAGCAGCGCGTTGACCGCCTGGTGGGTGCGGCCCATCGCGTAGGTCTCCAGGGTGTTGGAAAGCGAGAACAGAAACATCAGGATAGCGCCCTCGCGGGGCTGGCCGACGGCGGCGGCGCCGATCGCGGCCACAATCATTAGGAAGTTGACATCAAACTCGCGCTGCCGCAGGCTCTCCCAGGCATTCTGCACGGTGTACCAGCCGCCGCTGACAAACGCGACCAGATACAGCAGCCAGGGAGCATACCACGGCCCGGCCGCCCACGCGCCTAGCGCCCAGCCGACCCCGGTCGTCGCAAAGCACAGCGTGGTCAGCCGGATCATCATCGGCAGGGCGGCGAGCTCGTCAAATTCGGTGGTGATGCTGGATGTTTTTACAGCACTGGAGGTTGGAACAGCAATGTTTTGCGCCTGCATACCAGCTCCTTCATCTTCATACTCAGACTTCGATTTTACATTTAGAATGATTCTAAATAGCGTATAAAAAACCAGCGCCTCGTGAAAGACGCTGGCCTGCTCAGGCTGCGGAGACGGTCGAACCCTGGCAGTGCTCACAGCGCCCGTAGACGACCACATTGGCGGCCTCAAACGTGGCCCCGGCCTGGGTGGCGATCTGCGCCAGCATCAGGTCGAGGTGCGGCGCGTGACAGTCGATAATGCGGCTGCACTGCGAGCAGACAAAGTTCACATGCGGCGTTGTATCAAGATCATAGCGGGTGTGCTCGTCGGTGTTGAGCGACATCGCCTGAATTACGCCCAGCTTTTCGAGGGTCGTGATCGTGTTGTAGACCGTGGCCTGCCCAATCCCGTGGCGCTTGACGCTCTCGAAGATTTCGGCAGCGGTAGGATGGCCGCCGTGCTGCGCCAGCGCCCAGCAGACCGCCTCGCGCTGTGGTGTCGGGCGATATCCATGATGTTCCAGTTCGCGCAGCAGGCGCCGCGCCCGTTCGTCAGCTTTCATCCTAGGCCTATCTATTTAGAATCATTCTCATTAGTCGCAGTATAGCATGGGCAACTTTTTTTGGCAATATGATGGGCTTGCGGGCGGCGCCGCGAGTACGGAGACTCGCTATCATCCTCAGCCATTTGGCCTGACCACGGCCTTGACCACCCGGCCGGCGGCGACATCGTCGAGGGCGGTGTTCAGCTGGTCGAGGCGGTACTCGTGGCTGATCATCCGCTCCCAGCCGACGCGCTCGCCGTGACGGGCCAGCAGGCCGACCATCCGGTAGAAGTGGCTGAAGTCCGAGCCCCAGCAGCCGCGAATCTCCAGGTGTTTCTTGTTGATCTCGGTGTGCGGGTTGAGGCTGATCTCGCCGGCGTCGGTGTACTGGCCGACGATAACGTAGCGCCCGCCGTCGCGGGTCATCTGCATGCCCTCGCGGACGGCGGACGGCACGCCGGTGGCCTCGATCGTGATGTCCGCGCCGCGCCCGCCGGAAAGCCCGCGAACGAGATCGACCCGCCGGGCCGCAGTGGTGGCGGACACTGAGATCACCTCGTCGACGCCAAACTCTTTGGCGGTCTGGAGCCGGTTGGGCGGATCGCCGAGCATGATCACGCCGCCCGCCCCGGAGAGCAGCGCCAGAATGGCGATGTTCAGCCCCACCGGGCCGCTGCCCTGCACCGCGACCACATCGCCCAGCCCAATCGCCGCCCGCTCAATGGCGTGGACGGCGGTCGGCAGCCCGCAGCCGCCGGCGATCAGCCGTTCCGGCGGCACGCTGGCCGGCAGCAGCAGCGTTTTGACCTTCGGCTTGAGATAGATCGTCTCGCTCCAGCCGCCAAGCAGGCCCTCGCTGGCGGAGTAGGTGATCCCATAGACTTTGCGCTGTGGGCAGCGGGTCGAGGTTTTGGCCACCAGACAGTACCAGCAGCTGTGGCAGGTCTCGTGGACATCGAGAAAGGTGGCGATCGCGCCGACCTCGATCAATGTCCCATCGATGTCGCGCACCGCGCCGCCGGTCTCGACGACCCGGCCGACCGAGACGTGGCCGGGAATAATCGGGTAGGGCACGCCGGCCAGCTGCCCGTGATACAGATGCACATCGGTGCCACAGACCTCGGAGAAGATCGTCTCCAGCACAATTGCGCCTGGTTCCACCACCGGCGCAGGCAGATCCTGAACCTCGATCGGCCGGTTTGGCGCGGTCATAACTGCGGCTCGTGGCATTGGTTGGCTCCTTTTGTGAGTAGGGGTTAGGGATTAGGGCTTAGGATTCGCTTCAAGATTATTAATTATCCACGAAGGGCACGAAGATCACGAAGGATCAGCCATATATGCCCTTGCCTTTGTGCCGGGTACCCGCGTGCGGGTGTCATGCCCTTCGTGGATGAAGAATCGGCATCTGCCGGGCATCATAGCATGGTTTTTAAACCCAGCAGCCTGGATTTGGGCTTGACGAACTATGTTTTATCGAATAATATAAATTTATCGCTAAAATAAATTTTATCGTGAAAGATTATTCGATGGAAACACCGCCAACCCCCAAAACCGTCTTTATTATCCGTGACCTGGAAACTCTGCGGGTGATTGCAGATCCGGTCCGCATGCAAATCTTCGAGACGCTCACCCACGCGACGCTCAGCCCGAAGCTGCTGGCGCACAAGCTGGGTCTGGCGACAAGCAAGCTGTACTATCATCTCAACCTCCTGGAGCAGCACGGCCTGATCGCGGTCGCCGAAACTGTGATGGTCGCCAATTTGCAGGAAAAGCGCTACCGCGCAACCGCGCTCTACCTCGACACCGACCCGGCGCTGCTCGCGCTGGCCACGACCCAGGGTCAAGATACTGTGCTGACCGTGTTGGCCTCGACGCTCAACACCACCCGTGAGGACATCTTCCGCAGCCTGCGGGTGCGGGCCGCCGAGCTGGCCGCCGGATCACCCGCCAACCCACGCCATTTCGTGATCTCGCGCCAGAGCGCCAGGATGACCGAGGAGCGCGCCGATGAGTTCCGCAGCCGGCTGGCGGCGCTCCTGGAAGAATTCGGCGGCATCGCCGGTGAGCCGGAAAGCCCCGCCGCCGATCCAATCTACGCCTTCACCGTGGCCTTCTATCCGACGATCCATTTCAACGACGACCAGCCAAGCGCTGAGTAAGAGCGCCGCCCGTTCCTGATAACCACGTATTCTCTCGGTCAAGAAAGAAACAGCGTATGCTAGAAGTCACACTCGATCATCCGGGGCTAGCGCCTCTGTTCAACCCGACGATGCCCAACCACCCGGTGCTGCTGGCGATGCTGCTGGGGGACAATCCCGGCCGGGCGTTCGTCGACCAGGCCGACCAGCCAGCCCACGCAGTCATCCGCACGCAGGATGGCTGGGCCTTTTTCAGCCAACATGCCTCACAGGCGTTTCTTGAGCGAGGGCTTGAGCAGCTGCGGACAATCAGCCATGTAATTCTGATCTGGCCTTCCACGCCGACGCCAGCGACGCCGCCGACGGCGAACCACGTGATTCAGCGGCTGGAATTTGCGGCGGGCGCGGCCGCTGGCAGCGCGCCGCTGCCAATCGTCCCCGCTGGCCTGAGCATTCGGGCGATGGACCGGGATCTGCTGGCCCGCTGCGAGTGGGGTCCGCCCATGGAGCTGGCGTGTGGCAGCATGGAGGCGTTTCTTGCCCACGGCGCCGGGATCTGCCTGATGCAGGGCGACGAGATTATCGCGGAGGCCTATGCGCCATTTCGCGGAACCAGCACGATCGAGCTTGGGGTCGTGACCCGCGAGGATCAGCGCGGCCACGGCTATGCCGCGCTGTTGTGCGCCCACCTGATTCCAATCTGCCGCGAGCGGGGCCTGGAGCCTTACTGGAGCTGCGATGCCGACAACACCGCTTCGGTCAAGCTGGCGCAGCGGCTCGGGTTTGGCGATCAGCGGCCCTACACGGCCCAGATCTATCGCTCAACAGCGCCGTAGAAGGTGCTTGATTATGCTCTGGCCTGCTCCATTACAGAAACTTATTTATATCGATTGAGGCGTAATCGTCAGGCAGTTCCGTCAGCGTGTCCTTATGTAACGAAAGATACACCTATCTACTCAGCGCTTCTGCTATTCTCGCATTATTCCAGCACACCATAGAAAGGTTTCTGATGAATAATAGCGAATTCCCACCAACCCCCAAAAACTGTATGACCGGTGTAGCGCTGATCGCTGCCTTTTTCCTGTTCATCTTTCTGAGCATTAGTTGCTGTTTGATACTCTATATCGAGCTCAACGGCGGTTTTCGTATTCCCTTTTGAGTTTATTTGAATGGATCAAACCCCTAATCTCTATTGCCTACCCTACCTGCGTCTCCGCCACGGCGGCCCACAGCGGCGGCGGGGGCGCGGTTATGTCGAGCACCATTGAGCGCGTTGGGTGGGGCAGGATAATGTGGGCGGCGTGGAGCAGATGGTGCGGCAGCGCTAATCCACCGACCTCCATCACCTCACCGTAGCGGCCATCGCCCAGCACCGGGTGCTTCAGATGGTGCAGGTGCAGCCGAATCTGGTGGGTGCGCCCGGTGTGCAGCTCGGCCTCGACCAGGGTGGCCTGCCGGCCGCGCCGCAGCACCCGAAAGGTCGTGCGGGCCTCGCGGATGGTACGGCTGTTGGGGCCGTAGCGCTCGCCAATCATCGCGGCCGGGTAAACCCTCCAGATGCCGTTTTCGCCGCGCGAGTGGCCGGTGACCACCTCGATCGCGTCCCACTCCGGCGACCCGGCGGCCCAGGCCTGATAGGTTTTGTGGACCCGGTCGGCGTTGAAGAACTGCTGGAATTTGGCGTTGGCCTCGTTGTCCTTGGAGACCACCAGCACGCCCGAGGTGTCGCGGTCGAGCCGGTGGACCAGGTGGATCGGCGGACGCTCGCCGTCGCGCTCGCTGAGGAAACGATTGAGCGCCACCTCCAGATTGCCCAGCATGTCCCACGGGTTAGGCACGCTGAACCACCCCGGCGGCTTGTTCAGCACCAGCAGTGTCGAATCCTCGTCCAGAATCAGCTCCGGCGTGACCTGCGGGCTGGCGT
>JACCRK010000243.1 GCA_013813565.1 Herpetosiphonaceae bacterium | reverse complement strand
TGGCGGTGGTAAACCACCGATTGTAGATCGACCGCCACCAGTGACCCGGGATTACGTTCCATATAATCCTAGAATTCCAAACCCTCAGCCGGAGTACTATCCATATAACCCTTTACAGCCCGGCATAGTACCGGCTGCGGTAGGATCGCAGGCAAAAGCTGGATTAGCGATCTGTGTAACGCTCATTGCGATTGGTGTCGGTATAATGGTCTGGCCTGAGGAGGTCCCACAACCTGGTCCAAACTCACAACCGACACCGATGCCGACACCAACTGAGGGACCCAAAGAGAAGGTTGTGTTAATGGGTTCTGGCGTAAATACAGCAGAAATAATTGCTGTCTCAGCAGCCCATCCTACCGCAGATCTCTATCTGGTAGAATACTCAGGGAATGGAAATGACTCTCTTCTCGAACAAATCCTGGCAATACTACCTATCCCAGGTAGAGTTTTGGGTAAGAACCTTTTTGTTAAGAACGAAAAGAATTATACTGATGTTCCTCAACATAGTGTTCAGTATATGTATACTTTCTATGCTAATATGAATCTAGCAAGAATGCTTCCCACCTATACGGACTATCTTTTGGCTCAGGGTGGTACTGGAACTTACTTTATCCCAGATGATCAATCGTTTATAGATGCGACAGAAGGCTTTGATAAGAAAGGGATAAACTATCAAACATTTCGAAATCTTCCTCTTGAAGATGTACGAAATTTGTTGGGATTTCCCATGCCTCCATCACAAGAAAACATTGGTCATTGGTTTACGATAGTTGTACGACGATAGTTTTGAAGATATGGTACGCACATTCTAGAATGTGCGTACCATATCTTCTATATTGAGGTTTCTATGGATCCCCATGCAATGAGAGTTTTCAGCACGGCTCTTATCCGTGAAAACCCATTTGTTAATGAAGATAAAGTTCAAGCGGCGTGTATCCAGGCACTGCGAACTGGTTCTTTCGTGCTCCAGAATGGCTCACTGACGACACTTCCTGCTGAGATTAAATTATTAACCGACCTGCAGCATCTCGATCTTTCGTGGAATATTCTTACGACGATTCCACTCGAACTATGTGACTTACCGCTCCTCGAGTCGCTCGACTTCAGTAATAATCCCTTGACTGCCCTCCCTGACTGGCTGGCAAGGAATCAACTTCGGCATCTTAAGCTGGGGTTTACATGGCTTACAACACTTCCAGAAACCATTGGTCACATACCACGCCTTCTTACTCTTGACATAAGTGGGAACAAAATTAGCGAATTTCCTCCTTCATTTCACTCTTTAACGTCACTTGAATCCTTTGCGGCTGATAACACTGGATTAATCGCTATCCCATCATGGCTTGAGCAGTGTTATCAATTAAGAACCATTTCAATTTGTAGTTTGAAAAATATTGAGATTCCACCGTGGTTTTGGGATTTCAGAAATCTGGAAATACTACAAATGCTTGGAAATCATATGGAATCTATATCAAATGATATTCACAAATTAACTAAATTACGGTATATCAACTTGAATTCTAATGGTCTCTATACACTCCCCGAAGCGTTTAGTCAGCTTATTAATCTTCAGAAAATCAGTCTAGGTTTTAACATATTCGAAACTTTTCCAACGACTATTAACACTATCCCGCATCTTAGGGATCTTGACCTTAGCGGAAATAATCTGGTAAACTTTTCTGTCGAGGAACGTGGGTTAAAGAATATTTACGGATTGAATTTACAAAGAAATAAAATCCAAAGAATCCTAGGAGATATGAAAAATATGCAAAATATTTGTTGGATTGATTTGAATCAAAATAACCTAGGAGAGCTGCCATTCGATATAATGAGTCTACCGAAACTTCAATGGATTGATGTAAGTGGAAACCCGTCTCTAGAATTACCACATGGTCTCTCTTATGGTCCTGAACTTCATTCTCTTACAATTGATAAGCGCCTAGAAAAATCGATAAGCCCTGATTTAAGGCATCAACTACAATCATTGGTACTCATGTAGGGGTACAAAAGCTATTTGAGTCGGGTAGCAGGATCAGTAAGTCACCATTTCGGTGTTCGGCAGACTGGGTAGTGTGCAATCTCGTGTGATCAGACCGTTTATATCAAGCCAATTCGTTGGGATGCGTGCAGGCGCCGAAGGGCAACTGGATCAAATGGTGACTTACTGAGGATGGATAATGCAACACCTATTCTGTAAAAGCCATGGACTCCTTGAACGTCGTCGGTGTTAAGCGGCGTCAAACGCCAGATAGGTCTTGCCGGTTTCCCACTCCTCGCTGATCTCCATCAGGATGGCACTGACCAGTCGGAGGCAGGATGCCTCGTTCGGGAAGATGCTCACCACCCGCGTCCGCCGGCGGATCTCTTTGTTCAGCCGCTCCACGCTGTTGGTCGTGCGCACCAGGCGCCGGTGGGCCGCTGGGAAGGCGAACACGGTCAGCCCTTCCGGGATGGCGGTCTCCAGCCAGGTGCTCAGCCGCGGCGCGGTTTTCGCGTATTTCTGCACCGTTTTGGCCAGCAGCGCCTCGGCCTCGTGCTGGTTCAGCGCCGTGAAGATCGCCCGGATGTCCGCCGCGACCTCGGCCCGCTGGTCCTGGCGCGGCACATACGCGCCGGCGTTCTGTTGGAGGTAGAACTGGCAGCGCTGCCACGGCACCCCGCCAAAGACGGCCCGCCGCGCCGCCTGGAGGCGGGGAACCCTCTGGGTCATGCGCATCGCTGATCACCAGCTGCACGTCAGCCAGGCCACGCACCACCAAGCCTTGGAGGAACTGCCGCCAGTGGACTTCTTGCTCGCTGAGCGAGACGGACACGCCCAAGACCTGGCGCCGGCCCACCCGGTCGACGCCGGTGGCGATCAGCACCGCTGCGTCGCACACCTGACCATCCTGGCGCACCTTTTCGTAACGTGCGTCGAGTGTCAAGGCCAGTGATTTAATCCGCACAATGCTACCGTCGCCTGCCTCCCGATTGCTAAAAGGCACTAAAAGTAAATTCCCTCGTTAACTCACACTTCCGCACGTATGTACTATTTTACACCGCGATATCTCCTTCGGGACGGTATTGGTGTTGTGCGAGCAGTGCCACAAGTGCATCCAAGTCAATCCGCTCTGGTATCGTTACGAACTCGTAGCGGCCGTAGAAATTGATGTGCTGCCAGGCGACCGGGGCGATCTCGGCCAGCGCCGCAGCGCTGACGGTATCGCCGTCCGCCTCCTTCTGTGCAATCAGCCGATCGAGCAGGGTCATGTTGTAGAAGATGATGCAATTGGCCAGCAGCCGGCTGCACTCACTCCACAGCTCCTGATCATCCTCCGTGGTGAAGCGGAGTTTGCCGACGTTCGCATAGGACACGGCCCGGCGCAGATGGTGGTACTGCTCGCCGCGATTGAGCGCCCGTTGCACATGCTGCCGTAGCGGTGCTGAGTCCACGTAGTCCAGCATGGAGAGGCTGTTGATGATGTGGTCGAGTTCCCAAAGCGCCTGGCGCGTGCTGTTACGACGCGCATAGGAGCTGAGCTTGCGGACGATAATCTGCTGGCTGGTCGTTTTGAGCGCCAGCGACGCGAAGATGCGCAGCAGATTGTCCCATTCCGCCACAATCAGCGCGGTGTTGATCTTGCGGATGGGTGCCAAGAGGACATCGCCGTACTGGCGGGGATGCTGGAACCCGTACAAGCTGGTCGCCATCTTGCGCGGGAGATTTTTGTAGCGCGGGGCGAAGTCGTAGCCGAAGAGGTACAGCAGGGCGGAATTGACCTGATTGGTGCCGTGAGTATCGGTCGAGTGTCGGACCGGGCGCAGGTCGGTCGCGTTGTTTTTGAGGACATCAAACACATAGTGGCTTTCGTGTTCATGGGGGCCAATCATCCGCGCCACGATCGGCAGATGACTGGCCACGAGCGTGTAGGAGACCCGCCCCTTCTTGCTGCGGCCAAAATACTTCGGGCCATAGCGCGCCCCAAACGTCACGCGCTGCGCCTCAAATTTCTGACCATCGCTGCTGGAGTGAACCTGATCGCCCAGGTCAAAGCGATGAAAGCGCGGCATCGCCACCATCGCGTTGCAGATCAGATCATTGGCGTGCCGCAGGGTTTCCAGCCGCAGGTAGTTTTCCGACGCCTGCGTGAGCACATGGGTGGGCAGATCCGAGATCGTGCCCATCCGCCCGAGACCCATGTTGGTGCCCCAGGCAACCAGACAGGCCCGAATAATGTGATCGTCCGTGGCGGGTTTGTGGTAGCGGCCCGAAACATGGGTAAAGGCGCCGAGAAAGGGACAGCGCTCCTCGACGAATTGGAGCACGCTGGTGATCGGGACATTGGGCACGGTGTCAAACACCGCATGATTGATCGGATCGCGGGGCCGTGGGTAGCGCACCGACCAGGTCGTGCGTTTCTTGCCTTTTTTCGTCTTCACATGCGGGTTGTCGCCCGTAGCAATCCGCCCGTTGACCGCGCGAATCCGCTCCTCCAGCAGCAGCTCCAGCGCCGCAAGCTGGGATTCAATCGGTTCCAGCAAGCGGGGTTCGGCAATCCGGGCGAGGATCGCGTCCTTGTTCGCCCATTCCGCATCACTGAGCAGATCATCCTCAAAGCTGCGAAATTGCACGCTGGTGGGACAAAACACCTCACCCGCGTCCATGGCCTTGCGGAGCTGGCGATAGATCAAGAACTCGTAGCGGTCGCGGATGAGGTCTGCAGCGCCGTCGGCATCGGTGGTGTAGAGGGAGCGCTTTTCTTTGACCGCGATGAATCGGGTCGGGAGGTCGGCCGTGTCGACCTGCGTAAGCGGTCGGCTGGCGGCGAGGTGGGTTTGCAATGCACGCACCGCCTCCAGAATCGGCGAGTCAGGACGCGTCGCCGCGAGGTCCAGCGCCAGGACGAGCGGCCGTAGGCGGGTTTTCGCCCGCTGGGCGAGGGTATCCACCTTTGCCCAGTAGAACGCCGCATCATCGACGGTGCCACGGGCGAGGAGATAGTCGGCGAGTTCGGCGAGGCGAGCCGGGGGAAGATGCGCGTAGGCCGCCTGCTGGAGCGTGGATAGCGGCGTCTCTGGCGGATGCTGGGGCGTCGCGATAAGCTTCAGGACCTTGCCCACCTTGGGCAAATCCTTGGTGATCGCCGATTGGATGACGGACGCCTGTTCTTGCATGGAGGTGGTCGCTTCATCCTGATACTCCTTGATCATGTGGAGCAGGCAGGTGATGACGTGATCGTTGAGCCGCAGATACCGCCGCTGCACAAAACAGAGCAGGTAGAGCGTGCGGACATCGGGATCGAGCGCCTCCAGGCGGGCCAGGGAATAGAAGCCCACGAGCCAGGCATAGTGGGCGATCGCGGCTTGGGAAATGCCAAGCACCGGCAGCACCGTAGCAGCGCACTGGGCCAGGGGGTGCAGGAGCGTACCACGGGCGAGTTCGTCGCGCATGACCTTCTGGGTGAAGTCCTTGGGATCATGTTTAAGCCACGTGATGGGCCGACGCTTCCCATCGTGCTGGAGCAGGGCGGTGAGGCGCTGGCGATCGTCGGGTGTCAGATGGGCGTGCAACAGGGCAGTGA
>JACCRK010000231.1 GCA_013813565.1 Herpetosiphonaceae bacterium | reverse complement strand
TCGCCAGCGCCGGTCGTATCCACCGTCTGGACGCTAAACCCGGCCACCCGGCCCAGCCCCGCCGCCGTGACATAGGTGCAGCCAGCGCCGCCCTCGGTGATCGCCAGCAGCTTGAGGCTGGGGTGCCACAGCTGCCGAGCGGCCCGCGCCAGGTCGGCCTCGCCGGTCAGAAACTGGGCCTCATCTTCGCTGATCTTGATCACGTCGGCGTGGGGCAGCAGCGCACGAATGCCGGCGCGGGCCGCCTCGGCCGAGGGCCACAGCGGCAGACGCAGATTGGGATCGATCGAGATCAGCCGGCCGTGCTGGCGGGCCAGCTCCAGCGCCCGGTAGGTGGCGGCGCGGTTTGGCTCACTAATCACGCTGATCGAGCCACAGTGGAAGATGCTGCACGCAGCGATCAGCGCCTCGTCAAGGTCGGCCGGGCCGAACAGCATGTCGGCGCTCGGGTGGCGGTAGAAGACAAAGTCGCGCTGGCCATCGGGCTGGAGCGCCACAAAGGCCAGCGCTGTGCGCGCCTGAGCCGAGAAGCGTAGCCCGCGCAGGTCGACCGCGTTGTCCCGCAGCACATCGGCCAGATAGTGGCCAAACGGATCGTCGCCGACCATGCCGCTAAAGGCCGCCGTGACGCCCAGCCGCGCCAGCCCAACCGCCACATTGGCCGGTGCCCCGCCCGGCGCCCGCTCCCACAGCGCCGTGCCGCCCACGCCCAGCCCGGCCTCGGTCGGCACAAAATCAATCAGCAGCTCCCCAAAAGCAACAACGTCTGGCATAACACTCTCCAGTGGCTAGCGAAGAACTCAGGAACGGCTTGGCTACGCCTGCGACCCTTGCGATCCGCTCAGCCAGACACTCTGGTAGGGCTGGAGCAGCAGGCGGTCGTGGGCCAGGGCGATGGCTGGCTCGGCGGGTGTCAGCAGGTCGCGGATCTCGCCGCGCAGCCCGGCCCGCCACAGGGTCTCGGCACCGATGTGCTGGGGCGAGTCGGCCAGGTTGCCCAGCACCACCACCCGCCCACTGGCGTGGCTGCGCACAAACCCCAGGATATGCAGATTACCGGTGTCGATCGGGGTGGTGCTGCCAGCGCTGTGGAGCGCCGCCGTGCGTTTGCGTGTGTCGATCAGGTGGCGCATGCCGGACCAGATCCGCCCGGCCAGGGTGCGCTGGTCGTGGCGCTGGGCCGCCAGATTCCAGTCCATCGCCGGCCGGTGCAGCCAGCGGTTATCCTCCGCCCTGGTCGGGTCGGCCAGATACGAGGAGTCGTTGAGCAGCCCCAGTTCATCGCCCATATAGATCAGCGGAATCCCGCCGTAGGCAAAAATCAGGCTGTAGAGCAAGGAGATTCGCCGTACCGCCAGATCGACCAGGGGGCTATTCTGCTGCTCCAGGGCGATCTCCAGCCCGGCCAGCGAGGCGGTCATGCCACTGATCCGGCGGTCGTTGGTCAGCGGATTGAACTGGAACACCGCGCCACGGGCGAACGAGGTGGGGAACGCCCCGCTGTACCAGGCGCTGAGGAACTGGCGATGCAGATAGCCGCTCTCCCCGATCTCCTCAGCGTTCTCATCGCTGATCGCCCAGCCGATATCGTCGTGGCAGCGCACGTAGGTGATCCAGGCGCTGGTGGCCGGGTGCGGCGGCATTGTGCGCAGGGAGTGGGTGAACAGATCGGCCTTTTTGGTCGCCAGGGCGCTCCACAGCAGCACCATCAGCGAGTTGTGGTAGGCGATCTCACACAGCTTGCCGCTGCGCTCGCCAACGCCGAGATACTGCACCAGATCAGCGGGCGCAACAATTGCCTCGGCCTTGCAGATGGTGGCCGGACAGACGACCCGCATGGCCGCCCGAAAGGCCTGGAGCAGATCGAGCACCTCGGGCTGATTCTGGCTGTTGGTGCCCAGCCGCTTCCACATAAACGGCACCGCATCCAGCCGCAGCACATCGACCCCGAGATTGGCCAGATACAGCAGCACATCGAGCATCTCGCCCCAGACCGCCGGGTTGGTGTAGTTCAAATCCCACTGATACTCGTTGAAGGTGGTCCAGACCCAGCGGCCGGCCCCGGCCATTGCCGGATACCAGGTGAAGTTGCCGGGCGCGAAGTCGGGAAACACCTCGGGCAGGGTCAGTTCGTAGTGGTCGGGCAGCGTGCGGTTGGGGAAGGTCAGATAGTAGTCGAGGTACTCGGGCTCGCCAGCCAGCGCCCGCCGCGCCCACTCGTGCTCCCTGGCGGTGTGGTTGACCACCACATCAATGCACAGGCTGATGCCGTGGCCGTGAAAATCCTGCGCCAGCGCCACCAGATCGCCGACGCTGCCGAGTTCGGGGTTGACGGCGCGATACTCCTGGACCGCGTAGCCGCCGTCGTTGGGGCCGGAGCGCGGCTGGAGCAGCGGCATCAGGTGGACATAGGTCAGGCCCAGGTCGCAGAGATAGTCGAGGCGCTCGCGCACGCCCTGCAGGGTGCCGGCAAACCGATCGACGTAGTAGATCCCGCCAACCATCGTCGGGCGCTGAAACCAGTCCGGCGTCATCTCGCGCTCAAGGTCGAGCAGCTTGAGGTCGGTGGCGCGGCCGGCAAAGGCCTGCACCAGCCGCTCGCCGAGCAGCCGAATCTGCGCCGCAAAGCCGGGGTGGTCGGCATAGAGCCGCCGCAGCGGCGTGTACAGATCGACGAAGTGGCGCTCCAGCCGCAGCCGGAAGATATCGCGGTCGCGCTCATTCGCCACGGCCTGCCCCAGGACGGCGAGCAGATCATCGCGAAACTCCTCAAAGGCGGCCCGCTCGTCGGTGGTCATCGCGAAAAGGTTTTGCATAGCGTCATCCACTAGCTCCAGATGGAGCCGGCCTTGAAAATGGTGTGGGAGCCAACAATGTACCGGAGTTAGCTGAATCCCCTAATCCCTAACCCCTAATCCCTACCCCTTGACCGAGCCGGCCATCAGGCCGCGCACGAAGAAGCGCTGCAGGCTGAAGAACACCACCAGCGGCAGAAGCATCGTGATAAACGCCCCGGCCGTCAGCAGATGCCAGTCCTGGCCACGGGAGCCGACGATCTCGGCCAGCCGCATGGTCAGCACCTGCGCGTTTTGCTGGCCGCCGAGGAAAATCAGGGCGATCAGATAGTCGTTCCAGACCCACAGAAACTGGAAAATGGCGAACGAGGCCAGCGCCGGCACCGAGAGCGGCAGCACCAGGCGGGTGAAAATTGTAAACGGCGAGGCGCCATCAATAAACGCCGACTCCAGAATGTCGCGCGGCAGCTGGCTGATGTAGTTATACAGCAGATAGGTCGCCAGCGGCAGGCCGAATCCGGTGTGGGCCAGCCAGACCGCCAGGAACGTGCCATTGATCCCCAGGCTGGTGTAGTCGCGCAGAATCGGGATCAGCGCCACCTGGAGCGGCACGACCAGGAGCGCCACCACCATCGCAAACATCACCTTGCGCCCCCGGAAGCGCATCCAGGCGAACCCGTAGGCGGCAAACGCGGCGATGAGAATGGGGATGAGCGTGGCCGGAACGGTGACGACCAGCGAGTTAAGAAACGCGCCGCTCATATCATCGCCCTGCTCGTTGCGGGCGCTGCCGTCGGCCGAGACCACCGTGTACTCTTTGCCTGTCAGCACATTTTCATAATTCTTCAGATTAAAGTTGGCCTTGGTGTCCCACTGCTGCTCCTGGATTTGCATAACCCCAGTGCGGCGATTGCCAACCCAGACTAGCTTCTTGCCATCGTCGGTCGTCACGCCGCTGCGAAACTCCTCGAAGGTGGCCGTAACGCCATTGATCGTCATCGCCTGAGTTCGATCCAGATCGTCGGGAATTGCCTGCTCCTCGGTCTGCACCCACTCGCGGTGCGGCAGGACGGTCCACCAGCCGCTGGTGGCGATGTCCTCGCGGGTGCGGAACGACGAGACCAGCAGCCCAATCGTGGGCAGCGTCCAGAGCAGACAGATCAGCGCCAGAATGCCGTTGACCGTCAGGCTGGAGAAGATCCGGCGGCGGCGGAGGCTGGCGGCGCGGGCGCCTGGTTTAGGTGTCGTAGCCATTAGAATGCCTCCTGATTACGCAGCTGGCGCAGGTTGTAGATCATCACTGGCAGCACGGCGATAAACAGCACAATCGCGATCGCCGAGCCATAGCCGAAGTTGCGGCTGACGAAAAACTGGCGGAAAAATTGAGTTGCCACCACATCGGTGCCAAACTGGCCGCCGGTCATCACCTGCACCACATCGAAGATCTTCAGGGTGAAGATGGCGATTGTGGTCGTCACGGTGATAATCGTCCCCTTGATGTAGGGAATGATGATCTTGAGGAAGATGTCGATCTCGGTGGCACCGTCGATGCGGGCCGCCTCCAGCAGGTCGTCGGGGACGCTCTTCAGCGCCGCCGAGAAGATCACCATCGCAAAGCCGGTCTGCATCCAGATCAGCACGATAATTAGGAACATGTTGTTCCAGGGCTGCGACCACTGGAGCCAGGTCTGCGGCTTGCCGCCCATGCCGACCACAATCGAGTTGAGCAGGCCGATCTGCGGCTCGCCAGCCGGCGCGGCGGCATAGATGAAGCGGAAAATCACCCCGGCGCCAACGAACGAGATCGCCATCGGCATAAAGATCAGCGCCTTGGCCAGCGTTTCGAACTTGCTGCGGTCGGCCAGCACGGCGATCAGCAGGCCCAGGACGACACACGCGCCGGTGCCGATGACCAGCCAGATCAGGTTGTTGCGAAACGACAGCAGCATCTGGCGGTCGGTGAACGTGGCCACATAGTTGTCCAGCCCAACAAATCTGGTTGAGCTGGCATCGAAAAAGCTCTGCCACAGCGTCCGCAGGGTCGGGATAAACAGGAACCAGCTCAGCATCGCCACCGCTGGCCCGACAAAGACATACGGCTGGATCCGGCGCTGCCAGTCGCCCGAAAACGACTCCACCAGCATATTTGCGCCAGTGAAGAGCGCGGCAACCCCGCCAACCCCCCAGATAATCGCGATCAGGGCGGTGATCAGCTGCGGGGCCGTGCTATCGCGCAGGAACCTAAAGCCCAGCCAGAACACCACCCCGGTGATGCCCAAGATGACCAGGCCCACCAGCATCCGGGGCAGCGAAACCTCGCTAGAGGTGGTCGAGCCGGGTATGTTGACTTCGGTCGTGGTTTTCATAAATCGACTCCAAAGCTGGCTAAACCCAGGGTTTAGCCCACGGTGCCACGAGTTGTGCGACGTGTCCAAAGCACGCTTTGGAGCTTTGGACTTCGAGGGGTTTTGGTGCGATCAGCGTGGTTGGCTGCGAACAGTGCGCTGAAATTGGGTGTGGCGCTCAGGATGGCCGGCCTGCGCCGAACGGCATCCAGAGCGCCTGATTTCCTACTGTGGGCTACCGCTGGACGGTGTCCCAGCCCTTCTGGATCTCTTCCATCGCCTGGTCGAGCTCAACCGAGCCACTCACGTAGTCGGTCATGCCTTTCCAGAACGAGCCTGCGCCAACTTCGCCGGGCATCAGGTCGGAGCCATCGAAGCGGACGCTGTCGGCGTTGAGGATGATCTCGGCGACGCCGCGCTCGATGTCATTGCCGTAGGCGTCAAGCTCGGTGTCGATGTGGGGCGAGACGGCCCCGCCAGCGCCGACCCAGGAGCGCACCGACTCGAAGGTGGTGAAGTACTGCATCAGGGCGCGAACCTCGGGGCGATCGTTGAAGGCGGCCATGATGTCGCCAGCGACGAGCACGGGCTTGCCGTACTGGGGATCGATCGGCGGGAAGTAGAAGAAGTCGTAGTCGACGCCCGCTTTGGCCTCGGCCGGGAAGAACGAGGTGATGAAGTTGCCCTGCTTGTGCAGCCAGCACTTCGGCGGATCCTGGAACATTGGGCCGGGCGCGTCGCCGAAGCCGGTGCTGGCGATCTGCTGGCGGCCGCCAAAGACGTAGTCGTCGTTGAACCAGATCTCGGCCATCACGCTGGCGGCGTTCTTGACCACGGGGTCGGTGAATGGTAGCTCGCCGGTGGTCCACTTGTCGTAGTTCTCCAGCGAGGTGGTGCGCAGCATGATCTCTTCCATCCAGTCGGTGGCGGCCCAGCCAGTGGCGGCGGAGCTTTCGATGCCGATACACCAGGGGGTGTCGCCGTCGGAGACAATGGTGTCTTGGAGGGTCTGCAGCTCTTCCCAGGTCTCGGGGATTTCGTAGCCGGCAGCGTCCCAGTCATCTTTGGGATACCAGACCAAACTCTTGCCGTTCACCCGTGAGAAGACGCCGCCAAGGATCTCGCCGCTGGGGGTATCGATCGTGGCGATATCCAGCCAGCCCTGGTTGTAGTTCTGTTTGAGCCAGTCGGCGTTGAGGAATGTGCTGGCATCCAGAACTGTGCCGCTGCGGGCCACGCTGGTCAGCAGACCGGGCTGGGGGAAGTCGGCGATATCCGGAGGATTGCCGCCCTCGACCCGGACAGTGATGGTGGTCTCGAACTGTTTGTTGCCGATGTACTGAACATCAATGCCCGTGGCATCTTCAAACGTTTTCATCGACTCGTTGAACTTGACCGCATCGGCGTCGGCAAACGGGCCGTCGACAATCACAGTGGTGCCTTTGTACTCGCCGGCAAAGGCGGCGGCCAGCTCGGGGCCGATGCTGTCGGCTTTGGCGATCAGCGCATCCAGCCCGCCGCCGCTTGTGGCTGGGGCGGTGGTGGCCGCTGGGGCGGTGGTGGCGTCAGCAGGCGCCTCTGTGGGTGCCGGGAGTGCTGTTGCTGGGGCGTCTGTTGCTGCCGCTGGGGCGTCTGTTGCTGCCGCTGGTGCTGCTGTTGCTGCTGGCGCTGCGGCCTGGGTGGTTGGCGCAGTCGTCGCTGCTTCGCCACCGCAGGCGGCGAGCATAAGACTGACCATAACAAGGAGGGTGATCAAGGACAGTGTACGTTTCATAGTGGTTATCCTCTAGTGATAGATTTAATGCCCAACAATGGTACGAATATTCGCCTGAATGTTGTATACCCCGCTGGCGCCGGCTGGCACCGGTGGGATAGGCTGATGTCTATCGTTGTGTGCGGGTTACCTCCTTTGATCTTGAAGATATGATCCTATCGTACTGGTGGTGGAAACGTCTCCATTGCGCTTTCTAGCTATTATATACGATCTTTTTGGTAATGGAAACGTTTCCATCAAGGGAAATGCCAAGATTGAAAAAATTGGTTTAACCACATACCGAGGCTTGGTGAAGCGTTTCCACGTGCCCATTGAGCTACTTTCAGGCCGGATTGTTGGAGCGGATAAGCACGCTTACCCAAAGCGCCAAAAACCCTGGCCAGATGAAAATAAGAACTGGAACAGCGATGCAGACCGCCGTGATCGTAACAAATGCCAGCCAGACACCAACTGTGCGTTGGGGCTGGGCTGCAATCTGGATCACTGCGCCACGCAGGCTGGTACGAAATCGGTGAGAATCCTGGTGCAATGCGGCTGGAAAGAGGTATAGACCGATTGTACCCCAGAGTACTAGCAAGGGCAAGGCCAGCGAAAAGACGAGCATGGGGCTAACTGCGGCACTGTAGAGGCGAGCATTGAGGATAATTCCGAGGGCGACCACCAGCCAGGCGAGCGTGTGGATGCTGCTCCAGCGATAGCCGCCCCGCCACGAGCGCCCGATCTGGCGCAGATCCAGCCGCTGCCCGGCGGCGGCCTGCTGGGCCAGCCGGTACAGACTGAGGGTGGCTGGCCCGCTAACGACAATCAAGGGCGCGGCGATCCACCAGAGGACGCTGGCGACCAGCAGCGGCAGGCCATTCTCAACCAGCAAGCGCCCGGCGATCACAAGACTCCGCCAGGCGCCCGCGAATCCATTCAGCGATGGCGAGGGAATGTCGGCCACGGTTTAGCCCTTCACGCCGGCGGCCGCCTGGCCCTCGACGTAGTAGCGCGAGAAGATAAAGAAGATGATCAGGATTGGAATGGCGTTGAACATCGTGCCGATCATAATCTTCGGCCAGTCGTTGACATACTGGCCCTTGAAGAAGTTCAGGCCCACCGTCAGCGTCATCAGGTCGGGCTTGCGCAGGAACAGCAGCGGGCCGGTGAAGTTATTCCACGAGCCCTGGAAGCTCAGGATTCCCAGCGTGATCAGGGCCGGGCGGGCCATTGGCAGCACGATGCTCCAGTAGGTGCGGAAGCGGCCGGCGCCATCGATGGTGGCGGCCTCCTCCAGCTCTTTGGGGATGGATTTAAAGAACTGGGTCAGCAGGAAGATGCCGAAGGGCACCGCCAGATTGGGCAGTAGAATCGGCCAGTAGGTGTTGATCCCCAGCCGAATGCCGAACGGCAGGTTGTTCAGCTTGGCAAAAAACACATAGCCAGGAATCAGCGTAATCACGCCGGGGATCGCCATCGAGGCCAGCATAATGCTGAACAGGACATTTTTGCCGGGAAACTCCATCCGCGCAAAGGCATAGGCGGCCAGCGAGCAAAAAAACAGCTGCGCGATCACGGTGACGACCGCGACCCACAGGCTGTTGAAGAGCCAGCGCGGGAAAATATTCGAGCTGACGCCAGGGATGCGGGTGTTCCAGGCCGCCGCCCAGTTATCCCACAGCCACTCCTTGGGCAGAATCGTCGGCGGCCAGCTGAGAATCTCGTTGGTGGTTTTAAACGTGCTGAAAAATGAAATGATGAACGGCATAAAAAACAGCAGCCCCAGGGCCAGCAGCAAGGCATAGCGCACAATCGTCCAGAGTACGCTGAAGCCACGGGGGGTGGGCGCGGTCTGGACGCTGGGGTTGGTTTTCTCCTGATTTAAGGTGACTGCCATCACAACCTCCTTTGGTTGAGCGTGCTCAAGGGAACAGCGCTAATCCTTCTGGGCGCCCTGCTCGATGAAACGGCGTTGAATCCAGGTGAAAAAGAAAATAATCGCCGCCAGAATAAAGGCCATCGCGGCGCCGTAGCCGGACTCGGGCGAGGTTTTTTCACCCAGAACTTTGGAGTAAATCAGGTAGCCGGGAGTTGATGTCGTGTTGGCCGGGCCACCCTGCGTCATCACCGCAACCTGGTCGAAAATCTGGAAGGTGCCGATGGTGCTGAGCACCAGTACCAGCACAAAGGTTGGGCGCAGGAGCGGCAGCGTAATCTTGAAAAACTGCTGCCATTTGCTGGCCCCGTCGAGGCTGGCGGCCTCGTAGAGCTGGCCGGGAATATCCTGCAGCGCCGCCAGGAACATCAGCATCAGGGTGGGAATGGTGGTGAAGATATTCATCGCCATAATCGCCATCCAGGCGACGCTGGGGCCGCGCAGAAACGGATTAGAGATGGTCTGCTCGCCGGGGATGAGGATTTCAAACAGGCCGCGCGAGTTTTGCAGCCAGGCGGTGTCGCTGGGCAGGCCAACAATATCCAGGAAGCGATTGATGAAGCCGGTGCGCAGATACAGGAGCAGGAAAATCATCGAGATAACCACCGACGAGGCCACGCTGGGGGCGTAGAAGATGGTGCGAAAGAACTGCTTGAAGCGCATTTTGCTGTTGAGCAGCGTCGCCAGCAGCACCGCGCCGATGGTCTGCAGAATGGTCACGATCAGCGCGTACCAGACGACATTGGCCAGCGTGGTCAGGAACTGATTATCGCCGACCGCCCGAATGTAGTTATCGATCCCGACAAAGCCGAACTTCTTGTCGATCGCGCCTTCCTGATCGGTGAAGCTGATATAGAACGAGTAGGCCATCAGGCCAAAGGTAAAAATGGCCGCCGTGATCAGATAGGGCGCCAGGAACAGATAGGCGGTCAGGGTCTCGCCGCGCTTGGCCGACGACATTTTGCGGGGTTTTTTGACCGGGGCAGGAGCTGCAGGGGCTGCCATCGGGAACCTCCTTATTTCAGCGAAGGCGGGGCGGGCGCACCAGCGGCGTGCCCGCCCCGAGCCAGGTGCCTACTGAATCGCTTCGGTCGAAAGCTTGGCGGCCTCGTCCAGCGTCGACTGAATATCGGCGCCGCTCAGCCAGATTTTTTCCATCGCATCGAGCAGCGGCTTGCGGAAATCGTCATTTTTTGGCCCGTAGACGGCCAGCTTGCCATACTCGGCCGATTTGGCGATCACGCCCGATTTTGTGTCGGTGTCGTAGTAGGGCAGATCGGCCAGGCTGGCCAGGCTGGAGACCGCAAAGCCGGTCTCGGCGATCGTCTGCTGGTTGGTCTTGCCGACCAGGAAGGTGATCAGCGCGGCGGCGGCGTTGGGGAATTTGGTTCCGGCGTTGGCGGCCCAGGCGTTGGTGAACAGCAGGGTGGCGCGCTCGCCGGTCTTGGGCGCGGTCGGCATTGGCACGGTGGTGTACTCGACGGCGGGGAACGACTGCTTCATGTAGTTGAACATCCAGCCGCCCTCGACGACCATGGCGGTTTTTTCGTTGCCAAAGGCCGCCCCACACCAGTCCTGGCCAATCTCTTTCGGCACGGCCCCAAAGCCATCTTTGTACAGGCTGTGCCACCAGGTGATCGCCTCGACGGCGGCGGGCTGATTGTACTCGGCGCTTGTGCCGTCGGCGCTCAGAATGTTGCCGCCGTTGGCGAAGACGAAGGCCCCGGCGCGGTCGATGTCAGGCGGCGTACAGGTGCCGAAAGTTTTGGCGTTGCCATCGCCCTTGGTCAGCTTCTCGGCGGCGGCCCTGAAGTCGTCCCAGGTCCAGCTGCCATCCTCGGGAATGGTCACGCCAGCCTCCTGGGCCAGCCGATTGTTGATGTGGACCGCCAGGCCGCCGAAATCTTTGGGCAGGCCGTAGGTTTTGCCGTCGAGCTGGAAGATCGTGAGCAGCGGGCCGGCGAAGTCGCTCGGCTGCATGCCGATCTGGCTCATGTAGGGATCGAGCTCGAGCAGAATGTCGTTGGGGGCCAGCGCGTTGAACAGGCCCGAGTCGATGAAGAACACATCGCCCAGGGTGTCGCCGGCGGCATCGGCCTTGATCTTGACCGGATAGTCGGCGGCGACGGCCTCAAAGGTGACCTTGACATTCGGGAATACGGCATTGAAGCGATCGATAGAATCTTGGTAAATCTTTTGTTCTTCGGGGTTGCCCGAGGCCACCAGGGTCAGGGTTGCGCCCTCTTCAACCGCCAG
The DNA here is from genome assembly GCA_013813565.1 of Herpetosiphonaceae bacterium. Lineage (GTDB taxonomy): Bacteria > Chloroflexota > Chloroflexia > Chloroflexales > Herpetosiphonaceae > JACCRK01. Next base: position 607 of record JACCRK010000231.1, on the reverse strand, counting down.
GGCGGTGTAGTTGTAGTCGCCGGTCGTGGCTCCGCCGGTGGCGGGCGCCGTGGTCGCGCCGGTCGCCGGGGCGGTGGTCGCCGCGCCGCCGCTGGCCGAGGTTGGGGCGGTCGTGGCGGCCTCTTCGCCGCAGGCGGCGAGAATCGGCAGCAGCAGAACCAGCAGCAGGGTGAAAATCCAGCGTCGCTTTAGCATAACATCCTCCTTGATGTCCACATCGAAAAAAACGGTCAGGTGATCGGATTCAGGTTTACTCAACAAGGTTGCCGGAATCATCACCTCCCTTCATGGGGTTTCCAGCGGTTTCGGCTGGCAGCGCGACTGGCTGATTCTGGCTGAGGTCGCCGCGCACCGGGACGTAGGTCACGACGTCGTCCTGCTGCCGTGTCTGCTCGGCGTCAGGGGCCAGCTCGCGCTCGGTCGCATCGCTGTCGCGAAATAAAGGCGGTTGGTCGCTCATTGGGTCTCCTCCTTATGGTGGTGTCGATACAATCTCTAACTCAGGGTTTATGCGTGCTTCTTTCGACAATCGGTCCCTTTTGATTCGCCTCCACCACCCGCAAGCAGGTCCCCGGCCCCTCCCCTGGAGGGCGGGTGCCCCTTGGGC